>CBFGQN010000115.1:0-9190 GCA_965650895.1 uncultured Ignavibacteria bacterium
CACCGCCGAACGGCTCGGGAATTCCCCTTCCTCACGAAGTTGTCCGAACCCTTTATCTGCAAAGCTCATCATCGGTCCCTGCAGATGCAGAAGAAAACCATCCATCAGGCATTCTCTCCCGACCCGTTCGAGCCGTTTGCCGAGAGATGTTTCATCGTCTCATCTTTCATCCAGGAGAACAGCTCTCCAAGTGATGCGACAACCGTGACGTGCGCCGGGGTGTTCTTCTTCAGTTCTTCGCGCGCCGCCGAATCTGCGCAGAAGAGAGCCGCCCTGTCGTTCAGACCGTAGCTTGTGACCAGATCGTTGTAGTGACCGATCAATCTCTCCCGCGAGGTTCGCAGGTATCCTTCCTCGCCGCTGACTGCGTGCTCGAACGCATTGGCCAGAGAGACCGGTACTCGCTGATCACGCAGAACAACAAGCGCGGTGTCGGCAAGGGAATGGGAGGCAAACGTGTTCTGCTTGCCGCTCGGCGTCACATGACATGCGGCATCGAGAACGGCGGCGAGTGAATCGACCGCCTCTTCATGCGCTCCGGACATGTTCCGGATAAGTAGAGGGAGGTTGCAGGAGAAGTACTTGTAGAAGCAGGCGGAGTTGAACTCAACCTCACCGATATGTCCGCTTCCGCGCTCCTCTTCGGTTGTGGTGAAGTCGTCGACGGCGGTGAACCAGTCGGTCTCCGGCATCACCCCGTGCGTACTGATCGCATGGGCCACCTGCATCGAGGCGTCGACGTTCGTGAACTTGTTGGCGTCGTCGGTGGTCATCCGTCCGAACAGGGCCATGTCCACGCCGTCGGCCGGGACGCGGTTCAGACCGATGGCTTCGGCAGCCTCCTCGGATATCGTCTTGGCTTTTGTCCCTTCGTTCAGGGCGTTTCGAATATAGTCGACCGATCTGTCGATTTCTCCCTGTGTCAGAAAAACGATCTGGCTTGTGTGAAGCTCGCGTTTCGAATCAAGTTTTCCGAGGGCTCCGGCAAATCCTTCACATGCTTTCTTCAGCGATTCGAGTTTCTTCGTATCACCGTTCAGCTCCGGAGCAATTCTGTTGTAGATCATCTGCGGTATTTGCCTCGACCGTGTCGAAAGCTTCTTCCCCAGCTTCTCTTCCAGATAATTCGATGTCCTGATCGACCGCTTGATCGCTTGTGATGAAATGCGGGCGCGATCCGCTCCGCCGAACCGTGCGCTCTTCGGACGCCCCATGTCGTCACGATTCAGGTTTGCCGGGGCGTGTGAAGTCAGTGAATGCAATTCGATAATCATCTTCGGTCACCTTAGGAGTTAAATATGTTGTTGGAATGTTCTCGGATTTCTACTCTTCGCTCTTCTCGTTCGCTTCGCCCTTGTTTCTCCCCAGATTCCGCATCCGGAAGAAGTCGGAGGCCCACTGGTTCCCTGCCCGCTGGGCAACCCGGTCGGAACCGTAGAGAAAGGCAAGCGTGTTGCCGACCTCTTCAATGGTCCAATCAACGCCGAGTTTCTTGCCGTCAACCAGACGGAGCGCTCGGTGAAGCGCGGCCATGCGGGCATCCTTCCCGGCGGTCAGCAGTCGCATTAAACGGCGGTCGTTCATGCCTGCTTTGTAGAAGGCTTGGCCGAGCTTCAAATCGGAATCGTGATCTCCCGAGGCCGCCCGCATCGCGACGATGACGGCCGCCTGGTCGATGGTCTCCAGTTCACTCCGTTCCCGCCGGAATTCTTCGCTGCGGTTTGCCTGTTTTTCCCCTTCAGTCTCTTCGACAGGTGGGGGAGAGGGCTGGTCCTCGGTTTGCCGCACCTCGCTTCCATCGTCAGTTCCATCGGCAAGGGGAGCAAAGGGGGAACCGATCCAGCCCCAGATATACTGGCGCATCTCCATCGTCGGCTCTCCCGACGCTTCGGGTTTGAACCGTCTGAATGCCGCACGCATCCCGCTATAGTTCGGCCCTCCTTTCGTTGTCTTTGTCCATGCACCGGCCAGCCGTGAAAGCGCCTTGTAGGCGTAGATCGCCTTGTCCTTGTGCGAGAGGCCCGGCGCATGTTCCTGCAGTGTTCTCTGTTCAACCATCGGTTCCCTCCTCAACAGGGTTGGGTTTGTTCTTCAGTTTTCTTCGCTTGAAAATGTTCGCGTCGATCTTCGCCAGACCTCCGTTGAAGATCCCCTTTGCGGTATGAGCGGCGATCAGGAAGTCGGGGGAGCGGCTGTAGGCCGCATCGTTGAAATAGCGGTAGAAGATCCGCTCGGCGTGCCGGGCGATTCTGTCGGTCCAGTCGTTCCGCAGCCGGTCGGAGTTCTTCCCGATCTCATCGGCTGTCCGATAGGTTCCCAGTTCCCGGATAATTGCGCGCAGTTCCTCTCCGGCGTTCCGCCACAATTCTCTGGCGGCGTCCCGTATCGGACCGGAGTCGTCGATGTAGGTCGTCAGGGAGATGCTGATGTTTCCGCTCTCGTTCTCTTCAATCTGTGTTCCTTCCAGCAGACAGATCTGCACACAACGGCGGAGTGTGTTTTCAACCGAATCGGTGATCTCGGTCAGTTTGTTGAGAAGCTTTTCCGCCTCTTCCATCGCTTCGGTCCTGTCGCCGGCTCCCGATCCGAGAATCGGATAGGAGAACTGTTCGGTCTCATAGCCTCCATGTACGTTCTTCTTCGAACTCAGCATGTTGAATCCGAAGCAGAGCAGATCGTAGCGGGGAGAAATTTCCAGATCATCATCCTCCTCAAGAACTTCATGCAGTGCATAGAGTTGTCTGAGGGTGGGAGCGATGTGATACTTCACCCCGTTCCCTTTTACGGTCACGGGCTGTTTGCCGGTGGCGTAGAACAATCACCCCATCTCACCGATCAGCCCCGTCTTCTCCCTGACCTCGATATGAGTCGTAAAGTCCGGCTTGTTCTTCGGACTAATGGTCTTGTACGGAGCGTTCGGATGTCGGAAGAAGCTCTGCCGCACCTGCAACCCGTCATCCCGCTCGACTGTTGCACCGAAGCCGATGCCGGTGGAAGTCACCGCAACGCCGGTTCCGGCCCGGTCGCCCGGAGCCGGCACGTCACCGGAGAGAACGCAGCGGCGCGGTTCCTCAAGTTCCTGAATCTCCATCCACAGGTTTGCAACGGTCCAGAACAGACCGGAGCGGAGGGAGATCTCTCCCTGCGGAACTTCCGGGGCATCCGGCAGCCGGTTCCACATCCAGTCATCGTAGCCTTTCCCCGAACCTGCCGGCCGGAAGTAATTGACCTGCTCGGCCGATGTGAGAACGTTCAGCCAGATCGTCCTGCGAAGAGATTCCGGATCGATGATGAATGTCCGGATTTCAAGGTCGCCGGTCGTTCCGGTCAGATAGCCCCTGCCTGCCGACTTCTCGTAGAATGTTGAACGGCTGAAGAGGAGCAGGGGAATCTGGTCGAGCCGGACGCACCAGTCGAGGGCCGGACGGTTGAGGAACTCCTTGTCTCCTTTCTTGACGGTCAGGAGGATCTCTCCGAGTTCCCCAAGCTTCTTCAGTCTTCCCTTTCCGTCCCGTTCCGGCTCCGGTCCCTGCATGAACCGCACTCCCTCGTCGATGCCGAAGAGTTCCCGGTGTGGTCCGATCCGTTCCTCGAACTCCTCTTCGCTCATTGGCCGCTCAAGTCGGTCGGCAAGTTCTTTCACCGTCGCCGGTTCGATGAACGCCTGCGTCAGCCCGACCAGCAGACCGAGAGCGGCGATGTTCAGGTATTCCAGGGGATAATCGAACCGGGGAGGATAGTCGGTCTCCCCGGTCATGATCTCCCGCCACGTCAGCCGAAGCTGTTCCGAAGCTCCTCCGTCCGGCGGTCGACTCCGGATCAGGAACTTCTGATGATCAAATACATTCATACGCCATCCTGTTTGTTGAAATGATCAAGTCTCCAACACCCTCTATGTATTCTTCCGTCCTTCTCTATAGCCGGTCTGCAAATCCTAAGTCCTGCGAACGCAGGACGCCGGTCTCTAACCCCGGTCGCCAGACCGGAGGCCCCGAGACCTCCCCCACCCTCCCAGCCCCGTGAACGCGGAGCGGTGGGAGATGATATACATCCGTGACAGTGCTCCGAGCTCCCAGCCCCGTGAACGCGGAGCGGTGGTCCCTACCCCCGGTCCGGCGACCGGAGACTCCACGACCTCCCTGCCACATAGCCCCGCGAGAGCGGGGCGACGGCCCCTGACCCCGGTCGCCGGACCGGGGACTGTCCCTCTCCCGTCACGTCACACAGCCCCGCGAACGCGGGGCGGCAGTCATCTCAGGTTCGCCCGTGTGGTCATTCTCGACTACACGTATCGGGGATCATGCGGCACACCATATTCCGCCAGAAACCTGAGATGCTCCTCCCGGAACGTTACCCTTCGGTGATGCTCCTTCTGGCGGGCGATATAGTGCCGTACCTTCTCCACATTAGAGCTGCTTACGGTAAATGCGCCGTATCCGGTCTTCCACCCGAATGATTCGAGCCGGAGCGTTCTCCGTATCCAGCGGGATGAGTTCGCTTTCAGCACGCGCAGGACATCCATCAGCGGTTTGTGCTGCGGAAGGCGGACCAGAAGGTGAATGTGGTCGGCCGTACCTCCGGCGGCCAGGAGGGTTCCGTTCTCCCTGCGGATGATCCCTCCGATGTAGGCATGGAGGCGGGATTCGATCTCTTGCGGGATGAGATTCTCTCCGTTCTTTGTGCCGAGAATGAGATGGTAGTAGAGTGCTGTGTGTGACATGACGCTTCTTCAGGTTGATGTGAGTGATGGTTCTTTATCTATCGGGATAGCTTTCATATCAGGATATGCTCAAGACCTCTCTGGTCTCATTTATTCTTACACATGCCGCCTGCTAATCGAAGCCTCACTTACTTTCTTCCGGAATATGACTCCGTGCTTTAATCAGGTGCATTCTATTTTGATCGTGAACTGTGATCATGCCACTGAGGGAGATCGCATTTGAAGCAGAAGTACATTCCTGCAGAGGTCTGATGGAATAATGGAGCTCCGCAACCATAACATCTAGCTGGGGTAGTTTCCACAATTGCCGGTATTTTTCGATAATGTGTTTGCGCAGTACTGCGAGATTGCTGCGTTTCTGGTTGCTCTGTTGGTAGGTAGAAGTACAAAAAGCATATATGCATCGTTTAGGTCTCCGGGTTTGTGAAGACCAAGTATATCAAATTTTTTAAAAATAAAAATGGGATGCCCAAGACCTAATCAAGTTATAAAAATCTTGTACCTTGATTTTAATCTGAAAAAGGCGTCTTTGGGCTTTGTGTTAAAATGAAACGGGTGGAGTATGTGAAAATACCCCACCCGTTTTGACCCCGCTCATGCAGGGAGCAGTATGGCCTTTGGGAAGCCCTAGACCTTATCAATGGATCATCCCCATCTATATGGGGAACCATTTGCTCTGTTAGAGCAAGCTGCTTCCCCAAAATAGCATTGTAACTGACAATTCCTTTTTCTGTCTGTTTCTTCCCTTCTGAATTAGCGAATGCTCTCCTTTTATACATATTTCTGACGACCGGGTGTAGGGACTGGCGCCTCGCGTTCGCGGGGCTGTGAGTGTGGGGGAGCGTGCAGGCCCCGGTCTGGCGACCGGGGGTAGGGGCCGGCGCCTGCTTCGCAGGCTGAGGGGGCTGGGCGTTCGTTTGGTTATACATCGGTGTAATCGACTTCCTCTTCGGTGACGGTTCTGTTCTTCTCGATGACGAGTCCTTCGGCCGGGGTGCCGTCCGGGTGGTGACGGTAGGTGGCGGTGAATTGGGGGTGGTGGGCTTTCCCTTCGGCGTCGAGCAGGAGGAAAATCTTGTTGTCGAACGGCTTCCGCTCGCGCCACCAGGCGTTCAGGGCGGACATGTCAGGGTCTTCGTAGACCGGAACCTCAAGCGGATTCCACCAGGGGAAGGAGACCGAGGAGAGCATGACCCCTTCATCGAACTTTATAATGGCTTTGTACTCCTCGCTTTCCGGAATCTCCGATGCGTTCAGAGCCGGTTTCCCCAGAAAGATCAGTCCCTTCTCCGTCCTCCGCAGCAACACGACCGTTCCTCCCGCACCCCCCAGCCGCGTCGTCAGCAGGACGAATTCTCCCTCGTCATCTTCCTTCCGTGCGGTCTCCATTTCCAGGCGTTGGTCTGGGCCGGGCATCAGCGTCAGGTTCGCCTTGTGCTCTGAGGATGAATCTTCATCCCTTCGCCTTCTGCGGATGGTCGAAAGTCGATCCGGATCAACTCCCTGCCGCTCCGCCGTCCAGTCTTCCTCGTGATCATAGAGGAGGGCGACGAGACGGCGGCAGTCGATCGGCATCCGCCACTCCGGATAATCCCGGACGAGAATCGCCGTGCGGGTCAGGATCTCGTGGTCGTAGACATAGGCGCTCGATCCCATCTGCATCTCATAGATCTCTTCAGCCGTCGGGGTCAGCACCAGAAGGACCGGTTCGGTGTGCCCTTGTCGCTCCGCCTGGTCGCGCCGGTGTCGCCACATCCGCCCCAGCCGTTGCAACAGCAGATCGACCGGAGCCAGATCGGTGATCATCGCATCAAAATCGATGTCCACCGATTGCTCGATCACCTGCGTGGCGATTACGATCATCTTCTTCGGACGATTCCTTCCTTCTGCCGGAGGACCCAGTTCCTCAACAAGGCTCTCCTCAATCGCATTGCGATCCGGACGGATGTAGCGAGAGTGAATCAGGCGGAGTTCGATGTCGTCTCTGCCGGAGGAGCGGAGTTCCTGTTCCAGCAACTCCCAGGCTTCAACCGCTTCCCGTACCGTGTTGCGGATCCATGCGATACATCCTCCTCGATCGGCCAGCTCCAGCGCGCGCCGTACCCCGGCCTGCGTCCGCTCGTCGTTCAATACTTCTTCCCGCCTGATCTGAATGGTCTTCCCTTCGTCGGTGTCGAGTTCTGCGGGAATGGTGTAGGGGGGAGAGATGATGCCGTTCTTGCAGTGAATAATCTGGGGATAGGGATCTTCTTCCGGAAGAGTGGTTGATCCCTCCGGCGAAGTCCCGGCAGAACGGAACGGTTCCATCAGCGAGTCACGGAGTCCTTTCGGTAGCGTCGCCGAGAGCATTACGACTTTTACTCCCAGCGCATTCAGCCAGGTAAGGAGATGCCGGATCAGCCGGTTCATATAGATATCGTAGGCGTGGATCTCGTCGAAGACGACCACCTTGTTGGCCAGGGCGAAGAGCCGGACAAAGGCATGTTTGACGCGGATTGAGCCGAGTAGAGCCTGATCGATCGTACCGACTCCAATGCTCCCGAGCAACGCCTGCTTCGATGACTGCAGCCAGTCGGTCACGATCAGTTCGGATGGGGGAGAGACTTCGTCCCGATAGGCCCCGATGGTCGAGGCCGCTTCCTGAAGGCGTTGTCGTCTTCCGTATGTCTTCTCCCTCATTCCCTGATAGCGCTTGTCGAAGCGACTTCCGCCGTGCGCAAGAACAAGACTGAGTTGAGATGCCTGATCGGTATCCCTGATCGTATCGGCAAACTCACTGATTCGATTGAAGAGAGCATTCGACGAAGCCTGTGTCGGCAGAGCAAAGTAGAGTCCGTCGGCATGTCCGGCGCCGATTGCCCGGGCGGCCAGATAGAGGGCGATTTCCGTCTTTCCCATTCCCATCGGAGCCTCCACGATCACGACCTCGCTTCCCGGATCGTTTCCGAACGGGATGTCCTGCGACACCTGTTGCAATGGGCGGAGCGGGAACTTCTTCAGAATACTGAACAGGTCCTGATATGTATAATCGGTTCGTTGAACTCCGGGAAGCAATCCCGCCTGCCGCAACTGATTGTCGGCAACCTCATCATTCCGCAACCGGTTCAGATAGTTTGCCAGATCTTCTTCGGTGTCAAGACTGAACGCATCGAAGTCGAAATACCGATAGGTCGTCGAGTCCGAGCCGAGCCAGTCGCAGGCAGCGGTAAACCCTGCCAGAAGCATATGGAACGCACTCTCTTCCGGGGCCGGAGGGAGCTGTTCCGGCAGATCAAACAGACGGGAGAAGACCCGCACGGTCTCCAGCAGCAGGGGGAGTTCTTCGTAGAACGAGGAGACGGGAGTTGTTTCCCCCCTTAACTCTTCTATCGGATACAGCTTGCCGTGGTGTCCGGCTGCGACATCAAATGCCTGCTTCCACTTGCCCCACCCCTTCAGCTCCTTCTTTACCAGTTTCCGCATGATGACGCCGGTTGCCAGACCGTGATCGAAGCCCCGGCACTGGCCGTCGTGCAGTATTGTGGTGCTGCCGTATCCGGCCTCCCATCCGTTCTCGGACTTTGACTGGAAGCTCCGGTGAAGTTTGCCCAGATCGTGCAGCGCAATGATGGTGGTGATGATCCTTCCCAGCAGGTCGCGGTCGATCTCGGGAGCAAACCGGGCGAACCGGTCGAGAAGCCTCGGATTCAGTCTCAGCCATGTCTCGGCCACATAGCCGACGTCGATCATGTGGCAGATCGCCGGGTGCATCCGCCACTTCCACGACGCGTCATCTTTTTTTCTGTCCCGTTCGTTTGTTTTGCCCCAAAGGCGATAGAGGAGACTGTCGGTTGTGATTGTATTGGTATTCATGATGGGTTATCCCGGATGTTATCCCTTGTGGAATCTGTTGTGTGCGAATCATTTCCATACCTCCCCACCAACTCCACCCCCTCTTCCCGCATGATCTCCACGAGTTCTTCCGGTTCCTCTACGGTGATTCCCGTCCCCCAGCTCTGGGCGAAGCTGCGGATGTCTTCCAGTCCGGCGACGTGGAAGCGGACGCGGGCGCGGCCGTCAGGAAGCGCTTCGAGGTTCTGTGAGGCGTGGTACTGTTTGCGACGGAAGGCGGCGACGCGGTCCGGTTCGATGAGGAAGGTGACGTCGTACATCTTCTCGCCGCCGACGCCGCCGAATTGTCCGGCGAAGTGGGTGTCGAGGTCGAAGTCTTCCCGGATGAAGTTTGTGCCGGTCGGGACAATCTCTCTGATGTCGGCGATCGAGAAGTTGAGGAACTTCCGTTTCTTATGGCACCAGGCAACGACCATCCAGGAGCCTTTCGGAGCGGCAAAGCCGTAGGGATCGATCCTGCGCTCGGTCTCTTCGTTCCTCTTCGCGGTGAAGTAGGTGATCTGCAGCGTCTCGCACTGCTCGACGGCATGCATCAGTTGACGAAAAACTTCCGGATCGAGAAGGGCCGAAGGGGTGTTG
>CBFGQN010000116.1:0-9166 GCA_965650895.1 uncultured Ignavibacteria bacterium
ATCGGCAGAAGTTCGAAGGGGAGTTCCAGAGCCTCTTCCCAACTGAGAGCCCCGGCCTCCCAGAGCCGCTGTTCGGTAACCGAACCGATCTTTGCGATATGGCGGAACGTGTTCTGAAGCATTTGCTGTTCGCCGGACGGTGTCCGATACGTTACGGTTGCGAGCCGAGCAAAATTGCGCGCAGATCATCGAGCGAATGAATGATATAATCGGCCTCCTCATCCCCCCGGGCCGGACGCCACTCCAGCCCCCGGTACCATATCGTCGTGCAGCCGAGTTCGTTTCCGGGGGCAATATCATTCTTCCAGGAATCTCCGACAACCGCTATTTCCTCCGGAGGGAAACCAAGCTGTTCTATGGCAAGACGCCAGATCCCGGGATCAGGCTTGCGAACCCCGGCAAGGGCCGAGTCGATGAGAACCGAGAGGTAGGGATTCAATGCGAACTCCGAGCAGATCGCATCGAGATTCCCGTAGAAGTTCGAGACGATGCCGACCCGGTAGCGGGCCGAGAGATCACCGAGCAGATTCCGCACCTCTTCCATTCGCCGACAGGTCATCTCGTAGAATTCAAGACCGATCTGCTCCCCCCTCTCACGCGGCGCATTGTCGAGAACTTCGAACTGGTAGAGAACCTGTCGAAGAAGCGTTTCCTGAAACGTCTCGGTCCGCAATCCTTCGCGCACAAGACGGCGCTCCGAGGTGATATAGGCGTTCTCCAGCATCTCCCGGGAGATATCCGGGAATTCCTCTTCCAGTCGGCTTCTGAACAATGCTCCCCAATGATCTCCATCGGAATTGAGCGTCCCGCCGAAATCGAACAGCACTCCCCTGATACTCATGCGGCTGCCTCCGTCGGTTCCGGCATCCGGGTATCCTCCCGTTCCACCATGGTGATCACCTCCTGATGATTTCGCTCCTGTCTGCGGAGAACAATCCAGAGAAGGATGTTCAGAAGAGTGATTTCGACAACGAAAAAGAGCGTCGGGTAGCCGATTGCGACGAACGCGAACAGGGTCAGAACGCGTCCGTTGATCGTCATGTAATTGTAGTACTTCAGCAGCGGCTTGTTGAGCGTGCGGTAACGCTGAACGATGTTCTCCGGCAACGCATCGGGAAAACGGGCCTCGAAGAGTGTGCGGAGCTGCTGGAATTTCGGGGACAGCTTCTCCTGCTGGACCGTGTAATTCAGATAGATGCGGTAGAAGAGTTTGATGATGAAGTCGCGTCCCCATCGAAGCGAGTCATATTTCCGGCGGACCGGCTCCGACCGCTCCAGCTCACTTCCGGCCCCCATGACGCCGTAGCGCAGAAAAGCGTTCCGGTAGTAGTCGGCCATGGCGCTCTGGAGCGAGTGGCTGAATCCGGCAGTGAGAGCAACCGGGAATATCCACCATCCGATCTCTCCTCCGCGGACTGCATAACCGAGACAGATGTGGAAATAGATACTGAAGAAGACGAAGTTCCCTCCCATACCGTCGAGGATGCGTCCGAGCTGTGTGGCTCGTCCGGTCATTCTCGCAAGCTGTCCGTCTGCACTGTCGAACATGTTGGAGATCACCCACAGTCCCATGCCGACGGCATTCAGGGAGAGGCGATCGTAGTAGAAGAAATGTCCGGCAACGACACCGATGCAAATACCGATGACCGTCACCATGTTCGGCGTCATCCGAAGGCTCCGGGCGGCAAGAGCGATCCGGTAGCCGATCGGACGATAGAACCAGATGTCGATCACCTCTTCGACATCCCTTGCCTTGTAGGTTCGTGCAACTCCACTCACGCCTCGTTCTTCCCTCCTACCTCTTCGGCGGTCCGGATATCTGTCTGTCGGCTCTCTCCCCCTTCATGATGTGGAGCGAACGATCCGATAATCGCCTCGACTATCTGCGGCACAGCCCGGTCCCGAACGGTACCGAAACTGGGCCAGGCATTGAAATCGATAAAGGTGATTCGGCCGTCGGCACCGATCACCGCATCGCCGCCGTAGATGCTCAGCCCGAGCATCCGGGCAATCCTGTCGGCCTCACTCTGCAGCTCGGTCGTGTCGAACCCGACAGGCTCTTCCGACTCGAAGTACTGGGCGTGAAAGAACCGTCTGTCGGAAACGGCATAGAACTTGACGACCTCTCCTTCGATGTGTTCCTGCACAACGGCCGAGGTCACATCGCGCGAACGGAAATTCTCCAGAGCCGCCTCGAACTCCCCTCCGGAAGCGACAAAGGTGACGTCATCGGGATGAGCCGCGTGAACGTCTCCCCGTTTCAGCCAGAACGATTCGCCGAGTGTTTTGCCGATCATTGCGTAGGCCTCCCCTTCAAAATCTTCAAGATCTTCCTCAACAAGTGAGGAGAGAATATACGTTCCCGCAAAGGCCGGTTCCTCCGCCAGACGAAGGGCAAGGAATACACGATAGGTGTTCAGGATGGACTCGAAGGAATTGACGATAACACCCCCGTCGGATTCGATTCGCGCAAGCAGAGCCGTATTCTCCGGTCGCTGCGCCATTGAGATAATGCGGGTCGGTCTGTGGTCTGCAAGAAAAGAGGCAAGCCGGTCTTCGTCGATCAATTCCACGTGATAGCCCCGTTCCCGCAATTGATCGCAGGTCATCCCGAACATGATCGCATCGTTCGACTGATGCTTGTCGCTGTGCTGTGTTCTTCGGGCAATGGCGAGAATAACGTCGTCTTCCATCAGACTGCTCCGCTCCATTGATTGAGATAGGCTTCGGCGGTGGCGATATCGGCCCGGTGATCGACATCGACAATGGTACCGAAACGATGCCCGTAGAGGGAGTACCCTTCGTTCACGAGCAATTCCTGAAACTTTCTCAGGCGTTCCAGCCCGAGTCGCCCGGCCCGTTCCATTTCGTTGAATATCCGTGGGGAGAACCGGTAGAGTCCCCCTGTGATCCAGGAAGAGCCGGCAGCCGCATCTCCGATATTGACAATCCGGTCATTCTCGCCGAGCTCGACGTAGAGGGGTTTTTCATCGTCGACGAAACGGGTGACGGCAAGAACCCCGTCCGCATCCGGGTCTGCGGCACAACGTTCAATCCAGGACTGCAGATCGGCAGGATCATAGACGGCATCGACCGTTGCAAGGAAGAACGGAGAGGAGTCGAGGAACGGGGCCAGTGCAAAAAGGCTGTGCATGGAACTTGGCGTCGACCTGACGAGGATGTCGACCGAGACACCGAAATCGGTCCGCCGAAGATATTCCTCAAGTTCCGGGGACTCCTCGTTGACGATACAGGCCACGCGGGAGATTCCGTTGCGGACGAATGCCCTGATGGTCCGACCGGCCAGCGGGACACCCTGAACCGGGACCAGTCCCTTGGGCATCTTCACCCCCTCACTTCGAAGTCGCGAACCTTCACCGGCTGCAATCAGACCGAGTGTCATGCGGAAATCTGCTGATATGGTCGTCTGTCTCTCTATCCTTCAAAGAAAAACCGACCGGAGAATAGGCTCCGGTCGGCAGTCACACACACTTCTGTCGGAGCGGCGGGATTCGAACCCACGACCTCCTGAACCCCATTCAGGTGCGCTACCGGGCTGCGCTACGCTCCGAGAATCCGAACGTTCAAGCCCCTGATTGAACATTCAGGAAACAAAGATACGGTTTTAGTCGGAACTCCCGTTTCTCAGCTTGTCAAGGAGTTTAACGAGAGTTGACCGGATTTCCTTCAGATCTTCGGCAAGGGTACCGATCCCTTCAAGCTCGCCGGGGGCAGCGGCAAAATCTTCGGGCAGAACAGGCATTCCGTTATCAAAGGTAAGTTGTTCGAGCACCTGGCGTGCTCCGCTGATCGTATACCGGTCTTCCCTGGTCAATCGCTTGATAAGTTTGATGATCTCGATGTCCTTTTCGGTATAGATCCGATTGCCCGCCCGGTTTTTCTGCGGACGCAACTGGCTGAACTCACGCTCCCAGTATCGTAGAACGTACTGCTCCAGGTCGACCATTTTGCTGACCTCGCTGATGGAGTAGTAGAGTTTTTTCATTTCCAGGTCTTTCATCGCGCCCTGTGCAATGGTGTGCTGAAGAACGGATTGAAACTTACGGAAACATGCCGTGGAGCGCAAGAAGTTAGCCCCAGATTCTTGAAGTTCTTCTTCAAACAGGAAACCGCAGAGACCGTTGACGGCTCTGCGGTTCATTGCTAACCTGTTCATCTTGTGTATCGCCGGAATCTCCTCCTCAGGAGGAAGCTTCCTCAACTTCAGAGGCTTCAGTCTCGGTACCGGCACTTGCAAGGATACCTCCGGCCAATTCCACAATTTCGTCGTCGTAGTGATCGGCGATCGCGGCGATAGTCCGGGCGGTTGCGGCAAACGTACCGAGGTCCAGACACCCGGCCGGCACCGTGTGGGAATAGATAATGGTTCCGTCGAACAGCAGACCGAACGAACCGAAGTGAAGCTCTGCATTTTTCTGCAGCAGCCATCGCATCGACTCTGCATTAATCGTCGCACCGTTCACCAACTGGCTTGTGAACTCGACGGCGACATCCTCCTCATGCCACGGACGGAAGGAGATGCCGATGACGGCCGATCCCTCCTGGACGGTGAACATACCGCTGTCATACTCCTGGAAGTCGGGATCGACTTCGGCGAGATAGCCCCGTATCTTTCCGCGGGCGCTATCGATCATTTCCTGTATATCAGCCATAGTTGATCTGTTCTCTCTTCGTTGTTGATTCTTCGTTAACGTGTTAACCCGCGACGAAATCCCGCCTTCCCTACTTATCGTCTCCCTGACCAAGCTGTCCGGCTGATGAGCTTCCCACCCCGAGCTGGGCCTTCAGAGCTGCCAGTTCGTCATCGACGCCGGAGCTGGCATTCAAGGCTTTGAACTCGTCCTCAAGCGAGGTGTTCTCACCCGCCAGTTGTGCAAACGCATCGGCCTCCGCTTCGGTCTTCTCCACCTTCTGCTCCAGCTTGTCGAATTTCGAGAAGGCATCGCTTCCGATACCGGCAAAGGACTGGGCCACCTGCTTTTTGGCCTTGGCCGCCTGCGAACGTGCGATCAGTGTGTTCTGACGCATGCGGGCTTCGTCGAGCTTCGACTTCAACTGGTCGAGCTGTGTACGGAGGCTTTGCGAGGAGGTCCGGGCTTCGCCCAGCATACGTTCGAGGTCGTTGACATTTTGGGTAATCGTGTTTTTCCGCTGCAACGCCTGCGAAGCCAGATCATCCCGCCCGGCCTGCACGGCCTGCACGGCCTTCTGCTGCCAGTCATCCATCTGTGCCTTCTGTCGCGTGTACTGGCGTTCGAGAGACTTTTCGTTGGCAATGGCCTGTCCGACGGCAAGTGTGGCCTTGTTGACCGCTTCTTCCATCTCCAGAACCATCTGTTTGATCATTTTCTCCGGGTCTTCCGACCGATCGAGAAGATCATTGATATTCGCCTTCACAATATCGGCGAGCCTTCCAAAAATGCTCATGACAATTCTCCGGTTATCGTTAAATGAACGTAGCGTAGCATCTATAAAACCGACTGTTTTCCCTATCCGGTGATTCCGTTACGACCGTTCAGGGGATTCTGGACATCAGGAGACCGGCTCTTCTATCGGCAAAAGTTGCAGGAGCGTCGCCCCTTTCTCCACCGGATTTCCCGGTTCCACCGAAATGGTCCCGACAATAAAATCACCCGGGGCCTTGATCTCGTTCTCCATTTTCATCGCCTCGAGAATGCAGAGAGATGCTCCCTTGTCGATTTTCTCCCCTTCGTTGACCAGAATGGATTTAAGCAGGCCCGGCATCGGAGCACGGACAAGTTGCAGAGCTGTCCGTCCACCGGCAGTGGCGACGCTCAATGTCTTCAGATGTCGGTCACGGGGTGTTTCGAGAGTTATCAAGAGAACCTCACCTTTTACATAGACGAGATACTCGTGATCTCCCTCCCCCGGTTCCAGAGCCAGAGCAGTATCTCCTTCTCTATCATACCCCGCACTGCGCCAGTCCCAGAGCGTTTGCCCTTGCTGAAGCTGCAACTGCTTCCGGTCGGTTTCAAATTGCACGGCACCATATTCGACTGAACGGGCCGTAAGTTGCGTCTCGCCAAGGCGGACGGTATAAGTAGTCGCTGTTTTCGCCATTATGGAACAGATATTAGAGAAAAATTCCGAAGAGAGCAACAGAACGATCCGGTCGGTTGCAGAAAAATGCGGAGAGGATGCGTGACGGAACCTCACACCCGTATTTTATCATACCGAAAACGGGCGAGTTCATCGACGATCCGACCGTTATTTGTAGATTTGGAGCGATCCGGCATTCTATCCAAACAAGATTCTCGAACATGAACGATTCTTCTCTGATAACAAGCGCCGAACATGAACAGGCCGACATTCTCTTCTCAGATTCCGACCTGGAACAGATAGCCCGCATCAAAGAGAAATATCCGACCGCCCAGGCAGCAATCATGCCTGTGCTCTGGATGGCGCAGAAAAAATGGGGCTGGCTTTCCATTCCCGTTCTGCAGCATGTTGCGGAAACTCTCGAACTGCCGTTTGCTCACGTTCAGGGGGTTGCTTCCTTCTACACCATGTACTGGAAACGCCCGATGGGAAAGCGCCATGTTCAGGTCTGCACCAATATCAGTTGTCTGTTGCGGGGAGGAGAAGACATTTATCGTCATGTTTCCCAGAAACTCGGCATCGGCCATATGGAACGAACGGTAGACGGGGAATTCTCGCTGGAAGAGGTGGAATGCATGGGCGCGTGCGGCGGAGCGCCGATGATTGTCATCAATGAGGATTACTTCGAAAACGTCACGATTGACCAGGTAGATCGTCTGCTACAGCACAACGAAGGGAATGCGTAACGCTGCGGGAGAAAGTCCGGCATAATTTTTGCCGATTCAAATGAAACATCCCGGACGTTTCGCAGTCTACAGCAACGTTCATTTGAATTCGACATTCAACGGAAGATGCGTTATGAAGCGAACAGGAACGAAATACAGCACCTCCATACTTGCAGCGGCCTTGTTAATCGGATCGGTTCTGATTCCTTTTACTGCCCAGGGTGCCCGTATCGCCCCGGCGGAGCAGAAGGACATAATGTCGACGAAAGAACGGATCTGTTGCGATTACCTCTCAACGGATAAATCGACATCGCTGGTTGTGGCCCCCCGATTTCCCTTCAATCTGTTGACGGGAGTTGAAGCTCTGGCTTATCAGCAAGAGAAGCCGGATACAACTATTGCGGTTCTGGATCCGAATGCCCCATCCCGCATGTTTCTCGACCAGAACTACCCGAATCCGTTCCGCGATGCAACGTCGATCCGCTACGGGATTCCGCGAAATTCCATTGTAACTGTCACAATCCATACCTTGCTGGGAAGCCCGGTCAAGACCCTGGTCAGCGAGCGTCAGAAGGGGGGAATCTATACGCTCAATCTTTCGAAGCCCGATTTGATGCCGGGACTCTATTTCTACCGGCTGCAGACGGAGTATGGTACGCTGACACGGCGGTTCACTATTGCCGACTAAGGGGAGTGGAACTGAACGTTTACAGGGCAATCCCGGGAAGACTGCACACATAATGCGAAAAGCAAAGAGGGGGAACATCCGACATGATGTTCCCCCTCTTTCAGTTATATCTGGCATCCGTACTGACAACAAGTCCGTGTCAGGCATCCGGCCTCCCACCTACTTCGCGTAGGAGACCGACCTCTTTTCCCTGATCACCATTACCTTGATCTGTCCGGGATACTCCATTTCCTGTTGAATTTTTCCGGCAATATCGTGTGCAAGCTGATCGGCAAACAGATCGTCAACCCGATCCGGCTCCACCATCACACGAACTTCACGCCCTGCCTGGATTGCATAAGTCTTTTCCACGCCATCGAAGGAGCGGGCAAGAGTTTCCAGGGTATCAAGTCGCTTCACGTAGGCTTCAAGCGACTCACGTCGCGCCCCCGGACGGGCACCGGAAATCGAATCGGCAGCCTGTACCAGCACAGCTATCGGCGATTCCATCTCAATATCATCATGGTGAGCCCCGATGGCATTGCAAACGATCGGGTGCTCCTTGTAGCGTTTGGCAATATCGTAGCCGAGAAGAGCATGCGGCCCTTCGACGTTGCGGTCGACACACTTTCCCATGTCGTGCATCAGTCCGGCCCGCATCGCCTGATCGACGTTCAGATCCAGCTCTCTGGCCATGACGCCCGCCAGGTAGGCCACCTCGATGGAATGGCTTAACACGTTCTGGCCGTAGCTGGAGCGATATTTCATCCGGCCGATCAGACGGACGATCTCCGGATGAACATTTCCGATACCAAGTTCCAGAAGGGTATTCTTTCCGGTC
This sequence comes from uncultured Ignavibacteria bacterium, assembly GCA_965650895.1. Lineage (GTDB taxonomy): Bacteria > Bacteroidota > Ignavibacteria > OLB7 > OLB7 > JAGWAZ01. The sequence goes on from CBFGQN010000116.1 coordinate 8,315, forward strand.
TGAACGATATCCTCCTCAAGCTCCTTCCGGGTCTTCTCGACGACTTCCTCAATACGGGCCGGGTGAATGCGACCATCCTGCATAAGACGTTCAAGAGCCACGCGGGCAACTTCGCGACGGAACGGATCGAAGCCGGAAATGATAACGGCTTCCGGAGTATCATCGACAATCACATCCACACCGGTCGCGGCTTCGAATGCGCGGATGTTCCTCCCCTCCCGTCCGATAATCCGCCCCTTCATCTCATCCCCGGTCAGGTTCACGACCGAGACCGTCGTCTCCACCGAATGATCCGACGCCGTCCGCTGGATCGCCTGGATGATGATATTGCGAGCGACTTTCTTCGCCTCGATATTCGCCTCATCCCGCACCTGCTTCACCATATGAGCGCTCTCAAGCTTCGCTTCATTGACCATGTTTTCCATCAGGAACTTTTTGGCATCCTCACGCGACATGCCGCTGATCCGTTCCAGACGATGGTTTTGCTCGGAGACCAGTTCATCGGCCACCTTCTTCTGCTGCTCGACGGTGGACCGAAGGTTTTCGATCTCCTTCGACTTCAACTCGAAATCCTTGGCCGATTCAGTGATACTGTTTCGTTCTTTTTTCAGCTCCAGCTGCTGTTCGGTGATCTCCTTTTCCTTTTCCTTGACCGCCTCAAGTTTCTTCGTCAGATTTTTCTCAAGATTCGCTTCCCTTTTTTTCAGTTGAACATCCAGCGCCTGTAGCTTCTCGCGTCGTTTGGCAAATTCCTGCTGCAGATTCTGCTTTTTCCTCGTCAGTTCTTCCTTCGCCTCGCGGAGTTTTTTCCGTTTTAACTCCTCGGCTTCGTTTTGCGCCCCATTCAAAATC
>CBFGQN010000117.1:0-9152 GCA_965650895.1 uncultured Ignavibacteria bacterium
CCGGATGACGGAGATCGGAAAGGAGCGGGGGCTCTGCGTGATCCTTCACAGTTCGGACGCCACCGATCACGTCGGGAAATATCTGGATGCGGGGGTCGATTACGTGATGATCGGTGAGGCCGAGGAGACGCTGGTGGAACTGCTGGACGCCCTGTCCGGAACGTCGGACAGGAAACCGGAGGAGATCGACGGGCTTGCCTTCCGGAAGGAAGACGGCACAATCCATCGGGGTCCGAAACGGAAAGTCCGTCGCGATCTTGACCGTCTCCCTTTCCCGGCACGTGACCTGATCGACATCGAGCGATACCGCAGAATCTGGAAGGAACGGCACGGCTACTTCTCGATGAACATGGTGACGACACGGGGCTGTCCGTTCCACTGCAACTGGTGCGCAAAGCCCCTCTACGGTCAGGTCTACCACTCCCACTCCCCCGAACGGATCGCCCGGGAAATGGGGGAGATCAAAACGAAATGGAATCCCGATCATATCTGGTTCTGCGACGATATTTTCGGGTTGAAGCCGGGATGGATCGAGAAGTTTGCCGAGGAGGTGACCGAGCGCGATGCGGTGATCCCCTTCAAGTCCCTCTCCCGCGCCGACCTCCTGCTCCGCGAAGGAACGGTTCCGGCACTGAAGAAGGCCGGGTGCCGGACGGTCTGGATCGGTGCCGAATCGGGAGCGCAGAGCGTTCTGGACGCGATGGAAAAGGGGACGACGGTGGAGCAGATCCGACAGGCGCGCGAGGAATTGCGCCGGGCCGGAATCCGCGTCGGCTTCTTTCTTCAGTTCGGCTATCCGGGTGAGGGGGAGGAAGAGATCAGGGCGACCCTCAAAATGGTACGGCGAACCCTGCCGGAAGAGATCGGCATCTCGGTCTCCTATCCCCTCCCCGGCACCCGCTTCCACGAACGGGTTCTGGCCGAGATGGGGGAGAAACGGAACTGGAGCGAGAGCGCCGATCTGGCAATGATGTTCCGGGGGACATACGGAACCGAGTTCTATCGAATCCTTTCGAAGTATATTCACAAGGATCACCGTCTCCGCCTCGGCCTGCAGGCCCTGAAAGAGACCTTCGGTTCTCCCGGGCTTCCCCCCCGGGCACACCTGCGCCGCGTAGTGCTGATGCCCTATTACGGGATGATGCGCGCAATCTATCGAATGAGAATTCTCCGCCTGAAAGTCTCCCGGGTCGACGCGTAATCGACCGGGAGAACGGATATAACGACCAATGATTCTTCTCTTCAATCCACGAAGCTGCGACGCAAAGTACCGGCTCCCGAACACGCTTCTGGCACTCGGAGCCATGATCGAGGGAGTGCATGACTACCGGATCGTCGATGGAAACCTGATGCGGGATCCGTTCCGGGAGCTCGAGGATATTGTCCGGCAGACCGGCGCGAGGATCGTGGCGATGACGGTGATGCCCGGTCCGCAACTGATGGGGGCGATCGACCTGACAAAACATCTGAAGTCATGCTTTCCCGGCATCACGATCATCTGGGGGGGCTACTTCCCCTCGAACCACACCGCCGTGGTGGCCCGCGCCGACTACATCGACTACATCGTCTGCGGACAGGGGGAGGCGGCCTTTCCGAAACTGATCGATGCGATCGCCGGAAATTTCCCCTTTGAAGACGTACCGAACCTGATCTGGCGAAGAGATGGAGAGATCGTGCAGAACCCGAAGGCTCCCCTCCTTCATCCGAACACCCTTCCATCCCTCCCCTACCACCGGATCGACGTCACCCCTTACTACAACCGGACCGTGCTGGGCGAGCGGACGCTCTCCTACCATTCTTCCTACGGCTGCCCCTACGAATGCAGCTTCTGCGCCATCGTCCCGATCTACAAATCCCGCTGGCTCGGTCGCGATGCCGAAAGGATCGTCGACGATCTGGAGATACTCCTCGGCAAATACCGGGCCGACTCGATTGAATTTCACGACAACAATTTCTTCACATCGGAGAAGCGGGTGGCCACATTTGCGCGGGAGATTATCCGGCGGGGACTGAACCTGGCCTGGTGGGGGGAGGGGCGTCCCGACCAGTTGCTGAAATACTCCGACGAGACGTTTGAACTGATGCGACGCTCGGGACTGAAAATGGTCTTCATGGGGGCCGAATCGGGAGACGACGAGACGCTGAAGGCGATGAACAAAGGGGGAACGCAGACCGGCAGGACGATTGTGGAGATCGTCGAACGGATGGGGAAATACGGCATCGTTCCGGAATGTTCATTTGTCCTCGGAACGCCGAGCGACGATGTGGACCGGGCAATCGATCGCGACATCGAATTTATCCGGGGACTGAAGCGGAGGAATCCCGAGACCGAGATCATCATCTACGTCTACTCTCCGATTCCGCTCGACGGGGCCGATCTCTACGAGACCGCCCGTTCCACCGGCTTCACCTATCCGGAAACGCTTGAGGACTGGCAACGTCCGGAGTGGGCGTCGTTCGATCTGCGGCGCAACCCCCTGACCCCCTGGCTGAAGCCCGAACATATCCGCCGTATCCGCAACTTCGAGGCGGTCCTGAACGCCCGCTACCCGACGAATTCCGACATCAAACTGAAGTCCTGGCAGGTCGGGATGATGAAGCTGCTCGGTTCCTGGCGTTATCTGACCCGGTTCTATCATCTCCCCTACGAGATCAAGGCATTGCAGAAAACCGTACGGTATCGTCAGCCGGAAATTCAGGGATTTTGAACCGGACCGCCATGACACGTCTGCGCAGGATCTTTCGACGTCTGATCGGCATCCCCTACCGGAGATATGCCGAACGGAGACTGCGACGTTCACGCCGGGCTGTGATCCGCGGCTGCAGGTTCCACACTCATCCCGACGTCTTTCATCCGACCTGTTTTCTCAGCACGCCTCTCTTCATCGACTATCTGCTGAAGAGATCGCTATCGGGCAAAGCCTTTCTCGATATGGGAACCGGTTCGGGCGCTGTCGGGGTTCTCGCTGCCCGGGCCGGAGCCGAGGTGATCGCCTGCGACATCAATCCCTGTGCGGTCGATCTGGCCGGACGGAATGCAAAGGAGAACGGTGTGGAGATGCCGGTCAGACTCTCCGACCTGTTTGCAGGACTTGAGCCGGAGAAGTTCGATCTGATCTGCTTCAACATTCCCTTCTACGGAAAGGAAGCGGTCACCCCGCTGGAGCAGGCATTGAATGCGGGGAAAGGTTTCGAGGTCGTCAGAAGATTTGCCGAGGAGGCAAAGGAGTATCTGGCCGAGGAGGGACGGGTAGTGATTATTTTTTCGGAAGACTCCGGGTATGAACGGATCATCTCCATCTTTCTGGGATCCGGCTACCGGCTTGCAGATGAGCAACGGCGTATAAAGAATCTTGAACTCTTTCACATCACGGCATTTGCGGGGAGATGATGTCCGACGGCCGACAGATGCGCATCGCATATATCCTCCCCTCCTTCCCGGCCAACGACAACGACTGGTGCATACCGGTTATCCGGAATCTGGTCGCCTCGCTGGCCCCCCACATCGAACCGACCGTCTTTGCACTCCACTATCCTTACCGTACAGCCACCTACACCGCATGTGGCGCCACCGTCCACTGTCTGAGCGAGAGTATGCGCAGAGGGATCAGGAAACTTCCCGTCTGGTTCAGGCTGAAGGAGATGATGCGGCGTGAACACCATCGCGCCCCGTACGATCTGGTTCATGCTTTCTGGGGGACCGAGACCGGATATCTTGCCGTGCGGGCGGCCCGCAGACTCGGGATTCCCTCGGTCGTCTCGCTGGCCGGTGGAGAACTTGCGGCTGAGAAAGAGGCCGGATACGGCGCGCAACTCCATCGCAGAAGCCGGTGGCTTGTCGAGCGTTCGATGGAGGAAGCCTCTGCTCTGACCGCCGGCTCGGCGTGGCTTGCGGCAAAGGTCCCCCCGGCCTATCGCGACAAGTTGCAGGTGTTGCCCCTCGGTCTTTATCCGGCCTTCTTCTCTCCGGGAACCGTTCGATCGGGAGAACGGCTGCTGAGCGTTGCCTCGCTGATTCCGTTGAAGGATTATCCCACGCTTCTGCATGCGGTTGCCCTTGCCCGTCGGCATCGTCCGGGACTTTCGCTGACGATTGCCGGGTGGAAGGGAGACCGGAGTGAACGGTCCCGGATCCAGGGACTTGTCCGGGACCTCGGGCTTCAGGAGTGTGTCGAAATTCTTGGAGAGATCGACCACGACCGGCTTCCCGATCTCTACCGCGAGCACGACCTTCTGCTCCACAGTTCGCTCTACGAGGCACAGGGGATGGCGATCCTTGAAGGACTGGCCACGGGAATTCCCGTCGTCTCCACAAACGTCGGCATCGTCCCGTCGCTCCCGGAAGAACTTGTCTACCGCTGTACGCCCCGCGATGCCGAGGGGATGGCCGTGACGATACTCCGTTCCCTTGCCGACCGACATCACGCAGAAGTTGCGTATCATCGCGGTCCGGAAGTGATCCGGGAGAGGTTTGATGCGGAACCGGTAGCCGGGGAGTTTGTCCGGCTGTATGAAGAGATCATCACGCAAAGAACGCAAAGGGCGAAGACGCAAAGGGGAGAATCGGGATATGTCAATGCAGGTTGAGTGTGTGCTGTTTGATCTGGGGGGTGTCGTCGTGGAGCTGACCGGGGTGGAGACGATGATCGAGTGGAGCGGCGGGAATATTACCGAGGAGGAGGTCTGGCATCGCTGGCTCCGTTCCGATGCGGTCCGGACGTTTGAGTCGGGAAAGATCGACATAGACAAGTTCGGCGAGGAGATCGTGGCGGAGATGGGACTGACCGTGCCGCCGGAAGAGTTCCTGCGCGGGTTCGGTTCGTGGATCGGCAGGAAGTACGAAGGGACCGATCAGATCCTGACCTCCCTCAGGAGTCGTCTCGGTCTGGGATGTCTCTCGAACACCAATCCCCTCCACTGGGAGATCATGACCGGCAGCTTCGGTCTGCACGATGCATTCGACCATCACTTTCTCTCCTTCCGGATCGGCATGATGAAGCCGGACCGGGAGATCTTCGACCACGTCATCGAACAACTCGATCACGCCCCGGAACGGATCCTCTACTTCGACGACAACCATCTCAACGTGGAGAGTGCAAGAGCAGCCGGACTGCGGGCTGAAAGAGTGAAGGGAATGAGGGAGGCAAAAAAGATTCTGGAGCGCGAAGGTCTCCTCTGAGAAGGTTTCTTAAAAGTCTCGAATTGCAGAAGTCTGTGTGGCTTCGTGGCACCTGGTGCCCTTGGTGTCCGCACGCCACGGCGCATCAAAGACCGCGGCGGATGGTGAGATCTACCACCAAGTCACCAAGAGCACGAAGAATCACCAAGCGGTAGAGCATTTCCCTGATACTTCTCTGTGATTGCTCAGACCACAGAGCACACAGGCTACTTTTGAGACACCCTCTGACATCCTTCCTATATCCGTTCCGATCCGTTCCGATCCGTCAGATCCGTCAGATCCGTGTCCCGTGATACGATCTCCGATTCCGTCCCGACCATTCCCCGGATCACCTCCCGCAACACCTCGAACCCGTCCGTATCGCTGTCCACCACAATTGTGGTCCTTCGTCCCGGTTGATGTTTCATCTCCCCGGTCAGCTTCATCACCACGAAGAACTTCCCCTTCCTGACCGGAATCTCCCGTTCATTCAGATCGGTAATATCACTCCAGTTCATCTCCCGCCCCCGTTGCGCAAGGTTCCGCACACGAATCCCCTCCCGATCAACCTGCACCCACCGTGTCGTCCATATCTGGCGAAAGGCGACAATCGTCACCGCCGTCCAGACCAGAAACGGTATGCTCCAGGTCTCGGCAACGACCATACCGAAGACTCCGAAGCCGAGTGTGACGAACCAGACGGCGAGAAAGAAGGTTTTCGGCGGAAACGTGCGAGGCTCTTCAAGAATACCCAGAGACATCAGCGGAAATCACAGTTGATTGGACGAAAACGAAACGAAGATACGAAGGGATCGCCGATCCGGCCCCTTATCGCAGGAGAATGAACGAACCGCTGCCGATCCCCTCTCCCCGCCACAGATAGATCCCCTCCGGCAGTTCATCAAGCCGAATGTTCAGGCTTCCGCTTCTTCCCTCCAGTCTGTAGCGTCCATACTCACGTCCCGGAAGACCGACCAGCACAAACTCCGTCCTCCCCTTCTGCAGTCCGCTCCATTGAAGTCGGCCCTCTCCTTCGGCCAGCACCAGGCGGATCGATGCCTCCGCACGCTCTCCCTCTCTCCCCTCCCGGACAGAGGAACTTCCGGTAGTGTCGGCAAAGGCGAGAAGTCCGCCGGGACGCGTACCGACCAGAAGGAAATATCCTTCACGAACCTTCAGGTAAAGCGGAACCGGATTCCGTGCAACGGCCATCGGCGGCCAGGCGGGGTCTTCGCGGAATGCGCCTCCGTCGTTGACCCAGAAGAAAAGCGTATCGAAGTCGAGCGTCTCGCTCCCCCGTCCTCCGACGATAAGGTCCGGATCGCTATCTCCGTCCAGGTCCGCAAACCGGGGAGCGGCGTCGGCTCCGAGATCGAGCGTATCGAACGGAGCCGGCGGAGTTTGAACTTCAAAGATCGGTGAAGAAGGAGAACCGACGTTCCGGAAGAGATAGAACCGTCCGTTCCGTGCGCCGACCAGCAGATCGAGATCGTCATCCCCGTCGATATCCCCCAGCGTCGGCGAGGCGCTGCTCCGGGCAACGTTGAAGCTGGTATCGAGTTGCCAGGATTGGCGAACGAGATCATCCCCCTCGAACCTGTAGAGTCGCAGCGTCGTCCCGTCGAGCGCATCCCCCTTGCCGATGACCACCTCGGCCTTTCCGTCGTTGTCGAGGTCGCCCGTGGCCGGAGCCGCCAGCGTGAGTCCGTTCAGAACAAAACGTCGGGAGAGTTCCATCACAGTCCTTCCCCCCTCTTCATCGAGTCGATACCAGTTGACCGAACCATCCTCCGAACCGACCAGAACACCCCGGCGTTCATCATCCTCCAGCCGGACCGGTGCGGCAAGTCGCCCGGCATCGATTTCGCTTGTCGGGTTCGTGCTCACCCGGCGCATCAGCGGTTCGGTCGGCCCCCCCTGATTCATATAGAGATCCACCGGTCGACTTGAGGCCGAGGCCCAGAGAGAGGAGACGATCACGTCGAAATCGCCATCCTCGTCGAGATCACCGGAGACCGCCTGATTGAAGCCGACGCTCTCCACAATATCACCGTTCGGGAAGAATGCGGAGTCGACCCAGAGCGTGTCGAAATCGGGAACGAACCGGGTTCCGCGGTTCTCGAAATGGAGGAGTTTTTCGGTGAAGAAATCGCCGAAGAGGATATCAAGATCGAGATCCCCGTCCAGATCAACAAAATCCAGAACACTTGCACCGTGGCGTGCGCTGCTCGTCGACCGGTCATCCTTCACCCGTTCGGTTCCGGCAGGAGAAAGGACCAGCAGTCCCTCGAATCTGCGCGAGCGGAAGAGAAACTGATAGTTCTCCTTCGTGCCGGTGTTTTCGTAGTAGGTAATCGTTCCGTCGACATTCCCGCTGAAGAGATCCAGATCTTCATCCGCATCGATGTCGGCAAAGGTCGGAACGGTCAACTGCTCGGAATAGATCACTGTTCCGTCATCCTGACGAAGCGTATCGGCAGGGGCAAACGTCGGCTCGGCGTTCGATCCGATGTTCCGGAGGATCAGCAACTCGGAGCGTTCTCCCGAGGTAAAAAGGTCGGCGTCGCCGTCCGCATCGATATCGGCCAGACGGAACCAGCTCCGGAGCGGAGCCGACTCCCAGCGGCTCAGGATTTCGCGACGAAAGACGCCGGCCCCTTCATTCCGATAGAAGCGAAGATGCTCGCTGATGTTCAGGGAAAAAAGGTCGGGATCGCCGTCCCCGTCCACATCCAGCAATCCGATCCGCGTCAGGTCGAGTCCTCCTGCAAACGGATTCAGCAGAAGTCCGAACGGCGCCTCCTCCACATCAAACGGACGAATCTCATAGCGGAACGGCTGGGCATCTGCTGAAGAAGAGATCAGGGCAAGAGCGCATATCACTATAAGCGTGGACAACGAAACCGGTGCAATGATGCTCTTTTCCTCAATCATGAACACAACCCGTTGAACGAACGATATCCTGAAAACCGAACACGATTTCATCTGCATATTCACCTGCATAACCCGAAACGGACGGAATCCGTTTCCCTTCGCACCGGATTCCTTCTCACCGATCGACCGTGATCTCCACCGCCGGAAGTCCCGGCGCAATCGTCATCTGCACCGCATCGATCGGATCGTGTCCGTTCGGAATCGGCGGCCCCATCAGCAGCGGACGAAAGGGACGAACCATCGAAAGCTCTTTCGGCTGCAACGATATCAGGACGTTATAGGTGCCGTCGTTCAGCACCCGGACGGTCCCCTGCACGAAATCTTCACCCGGCGCCTCGAACGGAACGGGATCGGGTCCGGCATTCGGACCGGCGCCGTTCGCGTCGAGCGAATCGGCTTTATCGAATGTCCCCAGCGAAATGTACTCAAGGTTTCCGCCGACATCCCGCACCAGCCACGACTCGTAGGTCCAGCCTTCGTTTTCGGTATTGATCGGATGATTCCGCAGACCGAGGCTGGCTCGACCGATCAGGTCGACAAACCAGAGTCCCTCGTTCTCATCATCGGTCGCCGCCGTGCTCGGCGTCATCAGCCGGTAGGTTCCGGAAAGATTCGTGCTGTCGAACGCCGCGCCGAACGCATCGAAGCCCCCCATCGTCAGAATCGCCTCCCCCAGACTTTCGGTCCCGGTAAAGGTCCCGGCCAGGAAGCGACCGGACGGAACGTCATCATCATCCCCTGGATTCTCCACCGTCAGGATCGCATCGGCAAGCAGACCGGGGTTATAGCCGGACGGAACAACAAACGAGGGAGCGCCGCCGCCGATCCCCCGCACCGTCCCGTCGGCGTCGACGGTAAACTTTCCCATGCTGACATAGAGGGCATCCCCGTGCTGCACCGCAAGCCGCTTCCCCCCGACCGGATCATCCGGATAGCTGAACCAGAGTTCATAGTGTCCCTCGGAAGGATCGAGCGGCGGAAGATCAAACGTCCGCACCTCGACGCTTCGTTCGTCGAAGGTGGGGTCGGTGGTGCAGGATGTCAGGAGGAAAGACAGACA
>CBFGQN010000118.1:0-9129 GCA_965650895.1 uncultured Ignavibacteria bacterium
TAATGTTATGGGGAAGTTAAGTTTTCATAACATGCGTTGCACAGGGATGAAAAAAGCCGGTTCCTATCGAACCGGCTCTGTGTCGGGATGTTAACTCCACGTTACCAGTCCCGCATCCGGCGGATTGATCGTCTCCGGAAGGGCCGGAATCACCCGGACGGTCACCCCGGTCTGTCCGACGTGATCGAGGCGAATTCTTCCCTGGTACGTTCCGGTTTCGTTCTCGAAGTTCAGCAGGGAAAGGGGATGGATCGATCCGTCGGAAATCCCTCCGTCGTCGTCGACCGGACCGGTCAGTCCCTGAACCCTGACGTTCTCCGGGGCAATCCGTCCCAGTCTGATCTCGGCGGTCACCTCGATCTCTTCGCCGACGCGGTACTCGCTTCCATCGGGGGAGAACCGGACGTCGTTAATGGTGATGTCTTCCCAGACGTGCCGCAGATGGTAGATCCATGCCGATATGTTCCGCGCTCCTTCGGCATTGTTGGCCAGGAGTGTCCGGTAGCGGTCGGAGGCCGGGATGTAGAGGCGTTCGGTATATTCGCGAACCATCCGGTCGCTTGAGAAGAATCCGGCCATTGTCCCGATCGTCCGCTTCTGTACCTTGATCCAACTGCGCGGCAGTCCCTTCTGATCCCGGTCGTAGAAGGCCGGAATCGCTTCCTCTTCAAGCAATCTGTAAAGTTGTCTCGATTCGATCTCGTCCTGATACGTCTCGTCGACGAATTCCCGTTCGTCGCCGATGGCGAAGCCGTTTGTTCCGTCGAACGCTTCCGGGAACCAGCCGTCAAGGATCGAGACGTTGACGGTTCCGTTGACTGCGGCCTTCATGCCGCTGGTTCCGGAGGCTTCCATCGGTCGCCGGGGCGTGTTCAGCCAGATATCACATCCCCGGATCATTGCCCGGGCAACGCCGATGTCATAATCCTCGATAAAGATGATCCTGTTCTCCAGGCCGGTCTCACGGATAAAGGAGAAGATGTCTCTGATGAACTTCTTCCCCTCCTCATCTTTCGGGTGAGCCTTGCCGGCGATCAGCAGTTGCAGGGGACGATCCGGGTCGCTGAACAGACGGTAGGCACGTTCGGGATCGCGGAACAGAAGCGTTGCCCGCTTGTACGTGGCGAAACGTCTGGCGAACCCTATCGTCAGGGCATGGGGGTCGAGGATCGAGGTCATGTCACGACCGGTCTCGCTTGTCGCATAGATTGCCGAGCGCCGTTCGGTGAGCCGGTTGCGGAGATAGTCGATCATCTCGGCCCGCAACTCCTGTTTCGCATTCCACAGCTTCTCGTCCGGAATCTTTTCCACGTGCTCCCACATCTCCTTCTCCGGAATGCGGAAATGCCAGTCTGCTGCGATGTATTCGGTGAAGAGAGACCGCATCCGGTCGGCGATGAACGACAGCGTGTGGACTCCGTTGGTGATGCCGATAATCGGTGTCTCGCCGAAGGAGAAATCGGGCCAGACATTGTGCCACATCCGGCGGGAGACCTCGCCGTGGAGCCGGCTGACGCCGTTGCGACCCGTGGTGAGGCGGATAGCCAGAACGGTCATGGAAAATCCTTCGGAGTCGTCATCCGGGTCTACCCGTCCAAGTCCCATAAAGTCTTCTGTGGAAAGTCCCAGGTCCCGCCGGTAATTCCCCAGAAACTGCTCGATCATCTCCTCTGGGAAGACATCATGTCCGGCAGGGACAGGGGTGTGGGTGGTGAAGACGGCACCGGCCGCCGTCAGCCGGGCGGCTTCGCCGAAGGAGAGTCCCCACCGTTCCATCGCAATACGGGAGCGTTCCAGCAGAAGGAAGGCGCTGTGTCCCTCGTTGCAGTGGATCACCGTCGGCTCGATGCCGAGCGTGGCCAGCATCCTCATGCCGCCGATACCCAGAACGATCTCCTGCATGATCCGCATCTCCTTGTCGCCGCCGTAGAGATAGCCGGTGATGTCCCGGTATTCGGCAACGGTGTTCTCCGGATTGTTGGTGTCCAGCAGATAGAGCGTCACCCGTCCGACCTCCATGCGCCAGACGCCGATCGTCAGATCTCCGGCCGGCATCTGCAGACGAACCGTGACCGGTGTCCCGTCATCGTTCCGGACGCGGCTGATCGGGAGGGTGGAGGGATCGTTGTATTCGTAGCTCTCCAGTTGTGTCCCGTCAAGTGCCAGACGCTGGTGGAAGTAGCCCATCTGGTAGAGAAGGCCGACGCCGACAAAGGGAAGACCGAGGTCGCTGGCCGATTTCGTGTGGTCTCCCGAGAGAACGCCGAGTCCGCCGGAATAAAGGGGGACCGATTCGTGCAGACCGAATTCTGCGGAGAAGTAGGCGATCTGATCGTTCCGCTCGGCATACTTCGAACCGTACCATCCCTTGCCGCCCAGATAGTTCTTCAGCGAATTGAGTCCCTGTTCATACCGCCGGACGAATTCCGGGTCTTCGGCCAGTGAGGCAAGACGTTCGGCCGGAAGTTCGGCTAGCATCTTCAGCGGGGCGTGGTTGGTCCGTTCCCATGCTTCGGGGTGAATCGAGCGGAAAAATTCCCTGATTTCCGGTGTCCAGGTCCAGTAAAGATTGCCGGTCAACTCTTCAAGACGGCGAAGATTTTCCGGATAATTGTTCGCGACCGATAGTCTTCGAATTGCGCGCATTGTCCTTCTCGACTGTAAAAATGACCGATTTCAAGGGGAAAACGGCCTGCTTTCCCTGCAGGAAGGGGGCGAAGCTAAGCAAATTTTTCTTGATGCTTTCTTTACGCCTTCCCTTATGAATCCTTTATCGAATCGGGGCCAGTTTTGCACCTGTCAGATGAACGCACGGCAACAGACATTCAAATCAGGTGCTATCATGAAGGCTCACACATCAACATCGAACAATAGAACGACCACCCCTCGTACGAAGCAACAGGCATACAATCTGGAAGTCCTTCCGCATCTCGAAGCGTTGAACAGCTATGCACTGCGACTGACCGGTGATCGGGATGAGGCGAATGATCTGACCCAGGAGACCTGCCTGAAAGCCTACCGGTTCTTCGATCGGTTTGAAGAGGGGACCAACTGCAAGGCGTGGTTGTTCCGGATTATGAAAAACAGCTTTATCAACCGCTACCGCCAGGCACAGAAGCGGCCCGAGTCGGTCGATTTCGACGGAATCGAGGAATTCTACCATTCAATCCGTCCCTCCTGGCAGGATGGAAACGATATGCAGCGTGAAGTCTTCGGCCAGCTCCTCTCCGACGAGGTCACCCTGGCTTTTGACAAACTCCCCCCCGATTTCAAGACAGTGGTGATCCTGAGCGATCTGGAAGACTTTACCTATGAGGAAATCGCCGAATTCGTCGACTGTCCGGTCGGCACGGTCCGCTCGCGGCTTCACCGCGGACGGAGACTGCTCCGGGATTATCTGACCGAGTATGCGCGGCATCAAGGAGTTGCGGTCGCAGCCTGAACCATAGATTTCAACCGTCGAGTCGGTTGATGGAAAGAAAAGGGAGAGCATGGCCATGCTCTCCCTTTTTTTTGTCCGGAATGTCGGGTGGAAGGTAATGCATGCCCTGCTTTTTCCGTCGTCCGTATATTCCGTGACGATCCGGGTGAGGGGAGCGACATTCGTGCCTGTAACAAACAGGTCTTTCCTTCCCTCTTCCTTCCGGGTAATCATTGCAAACCATCGCTGACTATGAAGTACCGACATCTTTCGCTCGCTCTTTGCTCTCTTCTCCTTTCTTTGATCGTCTCCGCCTTCGCTCCGGACGGCATTGCACAGACCGGGGAAGAAGATGCCTCCCTGACGCTTCGGGACAACCCGACAGGCAGGGCCGAATTCGAGCGGATGCGGCGGGCCGATCCGGCGATCGGACGGATACCGGAAGGGATCCGGGGGAAGGAACTTGCCTTTGCCGCCGGAATCCCGACGAGGGAGCAGGTGATGTCCGACGGGTTGAAAGGAGGATGGGGACTCCTGTCGGCCTCGATCGACTGGCGTGAACGGGGACCGAGCAATCAGGGAGGACGGACGCGGGCACTTGGTGTCGACGTGACGAACGAGGGGGTGATTCTTGCCGGAGGAGTCTCAGGGGGTATGTGGCGGAGTGAGGATACCGGCGGGACGTGGACGAGGGTAACCGATATCGGCGAGATGCAGAGCGTCACCTGTCTGGTCCAGGACCCGCGTCCCGGTTCGCAACACATCTGGTATTACGGAACCGGAGAACAGCGGGCGAACAGCGCCGATCTGCCCGGAGACGGGATCTTCAAGTCGACCGATGGCGGACGTTCGTGGAAGAGACTGGCCTCTACCGTCCGGAACACGCCGCAGAGCAGGGACCAGATGCTCGATTACGTCCACGCGATTGCGGTCGATCCCTCCAATCTGAACCGGGATGAACTCTATGCCGCCTGCTACGGCGGTATCGTCCGCTCTACGGACGGAGGGGAGTCGTGGGAACCGGTGCTGGGAAGTCTCGGGAACTCCGCCTCGTATACCGATGTCGCCGTCACAAGTGAGGGCGTCGTCTACGCCACGATCAGCAGCAACGGCAGACAGGTGAAAGGGATCTGGCGTTCGGAGGACGGGACGGACTGGACCGACATCACGCCGCCCGGATTCCCGACCACCTACGGCAAGCTCTCGATCGGCATCGCCCCCTCCAATGAAAACCGGGCCTACTTCTTCGGTCACACATCAGGAGCGGGAAAAAACGATCATAGTCTCTGGACATACGAGAGGAAGGGGACGGGAGAAGGTATCTGGGAAGACAGGTCGGAAGGACTCCCCTCATCGGTGGAGACCTACAGTTCGTACTGCGTGGTGGTCAGGGTGAAGCCCGACAACGAGGATGTGGTATTTCTCGGCCACGTCGGCATTCACCGCTCGACCAACGGATTCCGGACCACCTCGGCGACGGCTTCGCTGATGGGGACCGGACAACATGCCGACCAGCACGAGTTTGTTTTCTTCCCTTCCGACCCCGACAGAATGCTGAGCGGACATGACGGGGGAGTCAGCATCACCGCAAACAATGCCGCGAGCCCGGTGCGCTGGGAGTCGCTGAACAACGGCTACGCCACCACGCAGTTCTACTCGGTGGCAATCGACCCGACGACATCCGGAAGCCTGACGATTATCGGCGGGACACAGGACAATGGCTCGTGGTTCCTGAACGACGATGAGGAGCGGACCGACTGGGTAAAGATTTTCGGTGCCGACGGAGGATACAGCGCCATTTCAGACGGGGGAGAGGGTTACTACACCTCCTATCAGAACGGACAGATTTACCGGAGTCGGCTGCGCGATGACGGCTCGCGCATTGCGTGGTCGCGGATCGATCCGGAGGGGGGAGAGGATTATTTCTTTATCCATCCCTTCACTCTCGATCCGTCAGCTACGCACATCATGTATTTGCCGGAGGGACGGAATATATGGCGAAACGATAATCTTCTGGAGATTCCTCTGGAGAACCGATCGTTGAAGACCGATGTAAACTGGACACTACTGAGCAAGACCCAGGTCCCTCCCGGCTTCGGGAGCGTTTCGGCCGTCGGCGTTTCGCGGGATAATCCGTCGCACCGACTCTACTACGGCACCAATGTGGGGCGGCTATACAAGCTCGAAGGGGCCGACACCGGCGATCCGAAACCGACAGCCGTCACCGACGAGAGGATGGAGGGGGGATACATCAACTCGATTGCGGTCAACCCGGAGAACGGCGATCAGGTTCTTCTTGCCGTCTCCAACTACGGTCGGCAGAGTCTGTACTACACCGCTGACGGTGGAGAGACCTGGGATGTGGTCGGAGGGAATCTTGAGGAATTCCCTGACGGCAAGGGGAACGGGCCCTCGGTCTCCTGGGCCGCTATTCTGCCGATCAACGGACAAATCTTCTATCTGGCCGGAACTTCCACCGGTCTGTATTCCACAACATTGCTCAACGGTGAGGAGACCTTCTGGGTCCAGGAGGGGGCCTCGACAATCGGCAATGTCGTTGTCGACATGATTGCCGTCCGTCCCTCGGACGGATTTGTCGCCGTCGGCACGCACGGTCGGGGAGTTTTCAGCGCAAACGTGGCGCAGGCTTTCGTCAAGGGGACATTGAAGCTTTCCGGCGGGACGCTCAACTTCGGTGAAGTGGAGATCGGCACAACGGCTCTGGATTCGATCATCGTGACCAATCTGCAATCGTCCGAGCGGGAGATTCGCCTGATTGTCGCCGATCCCGAGTCTCCATTCTCGGTGATCTCCGGCGGCGGATCCTTTTCGCTCGCCCCGGGTGAAGTCCGGAGCATCGTCTTCGGGTTTACGCCCGATTCGGCCACTCTCGTTTCGGCTTCGGTTCCGCTCGTCCACGACGCCACATCTCCCGCCTCTCCGTCGACGATCTGGCTCTCCGGCAAGGGGGTCCGCTCCAGCACGAATTCCGTCGATGATTCGGAACGCCTCGCCGGACTGATCTCCGCCTTCGAATCGGTACCGAACCGCTTCTCCCGCCGGACCACGATCCGGCTCCGCCTCTCGATGCCCGGACAGATCGCCCTCGGTCTCTACGATGTGGAGGGAAGGCTCATCGAGCGGCTGACGGAAGGGAAACTGGAGGCAGGAGAACACCGGTGGGAGTGGGAGCCGACCGATCAGCCGAACGGAGTCTACTATCTCCGTTTGCAGACGCCGTTCGGGATGAAGACGTTGCCGGTTGTTCTGGAGCGATAACTGATATGCGGGACATTGCTTCCCGTTTCGGATTGGTCTGGAGTGTCGCTACGCTCCTCCGGACGGATCCTCATGCAATTCCTCACGCACCAGCATCAGGATCGCCGGCTGGGGGACGATCACAAAACGCTCGTCGTTGTAGTCGACCTCGACGGCTTCCTTGCGGAGGAAGAGGGCGTGGTCTCCTTCCTTTGCCTGCAACGGGATATAGCGGGCCGGTTCGCGCGGCGGACCCCACGGTTCGTCGTCGGTATACTCAGGATTCGGCACCGGATAGCCGGGGCCGATCTTCACAATCGTTCCGGTCCCCACCTTCTCCTTCTCACCGACGCCGGGTGGAAGATAGAGTCCGTGCTTGCTTCGGTCGTTGTCGCCGTCGGGACGGATCAGTACCCGGTCGCCGACGATCAGAATCGTTTGTGTCTTCTTTATCATATCGCTCCTGTGTCGTTATCGGGAAGTGGAAACAGAGGGGAAGCGTCGGATCGGGAGCGGCCTTTCACTCCTCCCGTTTCCGTGCGATCCACGTTTGCGTCATGTTCGGTCCGGTCTCCCGGGTCTTTCTCCCCGGACCGGATCGCAGCGGGCGGGCGGTCAACCCGGCCCGGTCGAACATCTCCTCGATCTCCGCTATCGTGTAGAGTTTCACCCGTTCGGGTACATCGGCCGAATAGACGGATGTCTCGTCAGGGGTGATCCAGTAGGGGAGACTGCTCATGTACTGTCCCTTCGGATCGTAGCTGTTGTCGACCACCAGCGTTCCGTCTTCGAGGTAATCGCTCCAGATGCCGAAGCTCCGGGCATTGTCGGCAACGATCAGGTCCAGATAGAACTTCCCCTCCGGCTTCAGCCATTCGGCAACTTTGCCGAAGAACGACCCGTGTTCCTCGTCGTTTCCGTATCCGAAACTGGTGTTGATGCAGATGACGGCGTCGAAGAGGGTATCGGTGGAGAAGGTAAACATGTCCCGTCGCTCGAACCGGGCGGGAATCCCACGGTTGGCGGCGATCTTTATCGAATCGCGGACCAGAAGTTCGGAGTTGTCGATGCCGAGGACATCCATCCCCCGCTGCGCAAGGCGAAATTCCAGTTCACCGCACCCGCTGCCGAGATCCAGAACGCGTATCCCCGGTTCCAGTCCGGCATCGCTCACAATCGCGCGGGCCGCCGCATCCCAGTGGGGGGATTCCGACGAGGAGCCGAAATAGTGCCGTGCCAGAAACCAGCTCCACCAGTCCCAGTCGCGCTTCTCATGTCGTTTCCCTTTTAAAAGGGAATCCAGACTTGCCCGGTTCACGTGTTTTCCGCCTCTGTTTCAGTCGGTTCAAATGGATCGTTCGGGTGGGGAAGAGTTCGCGAATATAGCCATATTGTCCCGCTAAAACAGCCGCCACACAGGGCCGAGAGAGCGAGATGGAGAGCATACCGTCCGATATTCCGAACATTCTGCTGACCGATTTCCAATACGAGTTGCCGCCGGATGCCGTCGCTCTCCATCCGGCGGAACCGCGCGATGCCAGTCGATTGCTGGTCTGCGATGCGCGCGACGGGACCATCCTCCACCATCGGTTCGGCGATCTTCCCTCGCTGATTCCGTCCGGTTCCCTGATGGTGATGAACGATACAAAAGTCGTCAGGGCAAGGATTCATCTGGAACGGGAGACCGGCGGCAGGGTGGAGGCCTTGCTGCTGGATCCGCTGGAGCCGTCGACCGATCCGGCGATAACCCTGGCCGCGCAGGGGGAGTGCTCCTGGCGCTGCATGGTGGGGGGATTGAAGAAGTTGCGGAACGGCGGAGCCGTCACGGCCCGGTTTCCGGTGCCGGGGAGGGAAGAAGAGGGAAACCTTCAGGCCCGCTATCTGGCCGAGGACGCCGACGGCGCGATCCTCCGATTTCAATGGAGTCCTGCCGATCAGGCCTTCTCCGAAGTTCTCGGCGTGGTCGGACATATTCCCCTCCCTCCCTATATCAAGCGTGAGGACCAGCCGGTCGATGCCGAAGACTACCAGACGGTCTATGCCGAGCGGGAGGGGGCGGTTGCCGCGCCGACCGCCGGACTGCATTTCACTCCGAAGGTTCTGGAACAGTTGCAGCGGCGGGACGTCGAAACGCTTCGGCTTACGCTCCATGTCGGGGCCGGGACGTTTGCGCCGGTCAAAAGTGAGCGTGCCGCAGGGCACCTGATGCACGAGGAGCGGATCGGGCTGTCGCGTGAGGCTCTCATCCGGTTAATGGAATTTGCCGAGCGACGGGAGAAGGAGAATCTTCCGCTTGTTCACGTCGGTACCACCACGTTGCGGACGATGGAGTCGCTTTACTGGTTCGGCGTCGGTCTGCTCAGGAAAACGATCGACCGTGAGATTCCGGAGATTCGTCTCGGGCAGTGGGATGCGTGGAGGCTGGCCAAAGAAGGGGGAGCGTTGCCCGA
>CBFGQN010000119.1:0-9100 GCA_965650895.1 uncultured Ignavibacteria bacterium
TCCGTGAGGTTACGTCGAACACCGGCAACTCAGAGAACAAGGCTCAGGACCTGTCGCACGTCCCGAATTTCCTCCAGTCTTGCCATTGTCTCCTCGTCGACATCGGAGTCGAGCCGGATAAGGGTCATGGCTCCGTTCCCCTCCCGGTCCCGGCCAAGCGAAAGATCGGCAATGTTGATCTCCGCCTCCCCAAGCACCGACGAGATCGACGCGAGCGTCCCGGGTCGGTCCTGATGCCGCAGAAGGATCATGAATCCTTCCGGATAAATGTCGAACCAGTGGTGATCGATCATTACCAGTCGCGGTTCGGAGTTACCGAAGAGTGAGACGGCAGCTTCAAGTATCTTTCCATCGGCCTCGACTTCGGCGCGCATCAGAAACCGGTATCGTTCATCCGGTCCCTCGCCGGTAATGGTCGCCGCAACTCCCGATTGTGCGGCCATCAGATCGGCGTTGACCACGTTGATCCTTCTCTCTTCACCCTGCAGCAATCCCACCAGAAGCGAGGCGCG
The DNA here is from genome assembly GCA_965650895.1 of uncultured Ignavibacteria bacterium. GTDB lineage: Bacteria > Bacteroidota > Ignavibacteria > OLB7 > OLB7 > JAGWAZ01. The sequence goes on from CBFGQN010000119.1 coordinate 513, forward strand.
CAGACCGTTGAGCATCAGAGAGGTATCTTCGCCGGAGACGTGGAGCCGGATCGAGAGATCACGCCCTCCGACCAGTTCGCGGATCACCCGTCCGAGGGCGGAGGCTGCATCGGCATAGGGAGAGAACTCCCTGCGCAGAGCACCGTCAAGATCGTCGGCATTCACCAGTCCGACCCCCTCTTCTCCCCGAAGCAACGCCGCAATCTGGTGTGCAATCGCCAGGGCGACCCGCTCCTGCGCCTCGTTGGTGGAAGCGGCGATATGAGGGGTGGCCACGACGTTCGGATGATCGATCAGACCATTCGGGAACGTCGGCGGTTCCTCTTCAAAAACGTCAAATGCGGCTCCGGCGATATGCCCTGCCTCCAGAGCATCGAGCAGAGCATGTTCGTCGATAATGCCGCCACGGGCGCAATTGATGACGAAGGATCCCTTTTTCATCCGGGCCAGTTCTTCGGAGCCGATCATCCCCCGCGTCTGGTCGTTCAACGGGAGGTGGAACGACAGAATATCCGAACGGGAAATGATCGTCTTCAGGTCACCCGGCTCAAGTCCCAACGACCGGAGGCCCTCGTCCGAAAGCATCGGATCGTAGCCGATCAGCTTCACACCGAACGGTCGCAACCGCATCGCCACCTCACTTCCGATCCGCCCCACTCCCAGAATGCCGATGGTCTTCTCCAGCAACTCCGTTCCGACAAATGATTTGCGATCCCACTCCTCACTCCGCAACGACCGGTTGGCGGCAGGAATTTTCCTCAGCAGAGCCAGCATCATCGCCACAGTATGCTCGGCCGCCGAGATCGTGTTCCCCCCCGGCGTGTTCATCACAAGGATGCCCCGCTCGGTGGCCGCTTCCACATCGATGTTGTCCACTCCGGCTCCGGCCCGCCCGACAATCTTCATGCGGTCCATTTTTTCGATCAGCGATCGCCCGACCTTGATCGCACTCCGGACCACCATTGCGTCGAACCCGCCGACCAGACCGGCCAGCTCTTCCTCGCTCTTCCCGACGGCACGGAGAACTTCGAATCCTTCTGCGACAAGGATTTCATCACAACCGACATGGACGTTGTCGGCAATCAACACTTTGTAGCTCATGAATGCTCTCGGCTGTTCTCTTTGCTCTGCTTCTCTGAACGTGTAAGTTATGCCGTCTCGGCAGTGCGGGCCTCTGTCAGATGGGTAGTAAACGTCCGCTGCGCAGCGGCCACTCCGGCTCCGGGTTCATAGCTCAGTCCCAGATCGGAGAGGGTCCGCTCCGCATAGTGAAGGAAGGTGAGCATATCCCCGTCATCGTAATAGCCCAGATGGGAGACACGGAAGATTTTTCCCTTCAACGCTTCCTGCCCTCCGGCCATCGTGATACCGTAGCTCTGCTTCATCACTTTCTGGAATTGCTCTCCTCCTTCCGGAAACCGGACCGACGTAACGGCGTTCGACGGGGGCGTACCGAAGAGTTCGAATCCGAGAGCAGAGAGTCCGGCACGCAATCCGGCGGCCAGTCGGGTATGGCGCCTCCAGACCTCCTCACGTCCTTCGGTGCGAATCATCGCAAGAGCTTCGCGTAGCCCCAGCACCAGCGTCACTGCCGGAGTCCAGGCCGTGTCTCCTTTGTCAAAGGCTTTGCGGGCCTCTGTAAGATCGAAGTAGAAGGATGGAAGGTCCGACCGCTCAACGGCATCCCACGCCCGCCCGCTCAGGGCGATGAAAGCGAGTCCGGGAGGGATCATCAATCCTTTCTGCGAACCGGTCACAAGAATATCGATCCCCCAGTCATCGAAACGCATCTCGTGGGCACCGACGGCGGTGATGCCGTCGACGATGATCAGACCATCGAACTCATCCCTGATATCGGCGGCAATCTTTCCGACGTCGGTGAAGACACCGGTGGAAGTCTCGCTGTGGGTCAGACAGATCGCCCGCACGTTCGGGTACTTCGCCAGTTCTTCCCGAATCCGTTCAGTCGTCACGGCCGTCCCCCACTCCACGTCGATCTGCCGGTTCAGCAATCCGTACGCCGCAGCTATCTCTCCCCACCGTTCACCGAACTTCCCGCCATTCACCGTCATCACTTCATCCCCTCGGGAGAGTGTGTTGGCAAGTGCCGCCTCCATCGCCCCGGTCCCGCTTGAAGTCAGCGTCATCACCGGTTCTGCGGTACAGAAAAGATATTTCAGGTTCTCGTTGACTTCGGCAAAAGCATCCTTGAATTCATCGGTCCGGTGATGAATGATCGGCCGGGCCATCTGAAGCATTACCTGCTCGGGGACCGGTGTGGGTCCGGGCGTAAAGAGTCGTGTTTTCATAAGGACTTGCGCTTGTTCTGTAGATTTTTTGCAATCATGGGAAATCAGGGACGAGGTGAAGAACGCTCCCGCAAGGATATGACCGGGCTTTACAGACCGGCCCGCGCCTCAACGGCATTCAGTACGCTCCATCGGGAGTCTTTGTCCTTGATCGAAAAGGGAATCGCCTCAAGGAAGCCGGGAGAGGAATCGAACGCTTCACTGACTTCCCGCAATCGTTGTTCGATTTCCCCCTTGCCGATTTTATCCGACTTCGTCAGAACGATGACAAAGGGGAGACCGAGCTGATCCAGCCACTCGATCAACTCGCGGTCCAGTCGGGTCGGTTCGTGCCGGATGTCGATCAGCGACACCACCAGCTTCAACTGCCGGCGTCCGGTCAGGTACGACTCGATGCTCTTTCTCCAGGCCTCCCGTTCGGTCTTCGAGACTTTCGCATAGCCGTAGCCGGGAAGGTCGACGAAGTGATAGCGACCGTCGATCCGATAGAAATTGATGTGTCGGGTCTTCCCGGGCGTTGAACTGATGTGGGCCAGTTTCTTTCGTCCCACCAGCGTGTTCAGCAGCGAAGACTTGCCGACGTTCGACCGGCCGACAAAGGCGATCTCCGGCATATCGGTCTGCGGAAAGTGCTGCGGCGCTGTGGCGCTCTTGATAAATTCAGCCTGTGGTACGGCTCTCATCGGATTTTTTTTCTCCCCCTAAAATACGAACGAGCCGGAAGCGATGCTCTCAACGCTTGCGGCTCGTTCGAATCATTATTCGATAATGGAAGATGTCGCTGTACGTCCCGACTCGATACTTACTCTCCCCCTTCCTTCTTCTCTTCCTCATCGGTGCTCGTCTCCGGCTCCTCCTCCGAAGTCTCGGCCGAAGGCTCTTCAGCGGACTCCTCCGTTACAGCCTCATCGGCAACAGGGGTCTCCTCAGTAACGGTCTCGGTCTCCTCTACACTCTCCACCACCATCTCCTCTTCAACCACTGCGGTCTCGGTCACCTCGGCCTGCTTCTGTTTCTCCTGGCTCCGGCGCACACGTTCGGCGCGGGACATCAGATTTTTCGAGCGGCTGCGAACCGCGCTCTCGTCACGATCGGTATTGTAGTCGACCAGTTCCAGCACGGCCATCTCGGCACCGTCACCGTTCCGCTGTCCGATGCGGATCACGCGGGTATAGCCTCCGGGACGATCGGCTACCTTCTCGGCAACCGAGGAGAAGAGCTCACGCAGAACTCCCTTGTCCTGAATATCACGTCCCACGATACGCCGGGCATGAAGGTTGAGCGCTCCTCCGTCCTTCTCGGCATTCCAGGCCCGCCTGGCCTTCGAGATCAGACTTTCAACGAAGCGACTGGCCTCTTTGGCCTTTGCCTCGGTTGTGGTGATCCTCTTGTGGCGGATCAGCTCTGTGGAAAGTGAACGGAGCAGGGCGCGCCGGTGGCTCGCCGTTCTCTTGAGCTTTCTTCCTACAACTCTGTGTCTCATTTCCTTTTCTATGCTGGCGTGTTCGCCTTGTCAGAATTCTTGTAATTAACTCTCTACCCTCTATCCCGGAAAATCATCCGGGATCACCCGGAAAGCCGTTCAGGCCTCCTTTTCGTCCCGGAGATACTTGTCGACATCCATTCCGAAGTTCAGTCCGAAGCTGTCGATGATCTCGGTCAGCTCGGTCAGCGACTTGCGTCCGAAGTTCCGGAACTTCAGCATCTCGCTCTCCTGGCGCGAGACCAGATCGGCGATCGTGTGGATGTTGGCCGCCTTCAGACAATTGTGCGAGCGAACCGACAGTTCCAGTTCGTCGACCGTTGTGTTCAGGATACGGCGAATCCGGTTGAACTCAGCCTCGCGGGTCTCTTCCTCCTCCTGAATCTGTGCCTCTTCGGCATCGAAGTTCAGGAAAAGCTGGATATGATCCCGCATGATCTTCGCCGCCGTTGCCAGCGACTCCTCCGGCGTGATCGAGCCGTCGGTCGTGATCTCCAGCGTCAGCTTCTCATAGTCGGTCTTCTGTCCCACGCGGGTCGGTTCCACCTGATAGCGGACGTTGAGAACCGGCGTGAAGATAGAGTCGATCGGGATCATACCGACCGGTGCATCTGCAATCACCTGATCTTCGGCCAGGACATATCCTTTCCCCCGTCCGATCCGCAACTCCACCTGAAGGGTCACCCCCTCGGAAAGGGTTGCGATGTGGTGCTCCGGATTCAGCACCTCGTAATCCGTCGTTGCCTTGCCGATGTCCGCGCCGGTAAAGGTTCCCGGTCCGGACACGCTGAAGGTTATCGAGTTCGATTTCTTGTCGATCTGCTTCAGGCGAATCTCTTTCAGATTCAGCACGATCTCAGCCATATCCTCGGTAACGCCCGGAATTGTCTGAAACTCGTGGAGAACCCCCTCAATCTTCACCGCGTTGATGGCCGATCCCGGAATGGATGCCAGCAGCACCCGCCGGAACGAATTGCCGATTGTCGTCCCGTACCCTTCTTCCAGCGGCTGCAAGACAAAGCGACCATAGCTGTCGGTACGTGTCGATTCCTCGAGGTGAACCCGTTCGGGCATTTGCATGATCGAGACGGTTGTCGAACTCATCTGCTTTGTTTCTGCTGTAATCGTCATGAATACTGTTTTCAAAAAGAGAGGCCCTGCAATGGACTTGCCCGGCCCTCTGCGCAATACAACTGACCTGCCTGATAATCACTCTCGGGAAATTCCGGAACCGCCAACCGGCCCCTCGCTCCCAGTCACTTCAAAACCTTACTTCGAGTACAACTCGACGACAAGCTGCTCGTTCGCGTTCAGCGGCACTTCCTCCCGCTCCGGAATCGAAAGGAACGTCCCTTTCAGATTTGCCTTGTCAAGCTGGAGCCACGAAGGAATCTGGCGCTCGGTAATACGCCGCAGCGACTCGTGAATAACGTCGATCTTCTTGCTCTTCGGGCGGACCTGAATCACGTCTCCCGGCCTCAACACATAGCTCGGAATATTGACCGAGCGACCGTTGACCAGAAAATGCCGATGAAGCACCAACTGGCGGGCGGCGTCGCGCGAGGAGGCCAGGCCAAGACGGTAGACCGTGTTGTCCAGCCTGCTCTCCAGCAGCTTGATCAGGTTCTCACCGGTTACCCCTCTCTGACGGTTTGCCTTCTCAAACGTGCTGCGGAACTGCTTCTCAAGCAGACGATAGGACCGTTTGATTTTCTGCTTTTCACGCAACTGGATTCCGTATTCCGTCGCCTTGGCGCGGCGGGAATCCAGACCATGCTGACCCGGAGGATAGGCCCGACGTTCTATCGGACACTTCTCGGTGTAGCACTTCGTGCCTTTCAGAAAAAGTTTCTGCCTCTCACGACGGCAGAGCTTACATACTGCTCCAGTGTATCGAGCCATGAATCAACCAAATAATCTAAGGAAGAGCGTTCCGCTCCGGTGAATCTTTGCTGTTTCAAAATCTGCAATCGACCGAACCCTTACACACGTCGCCGCTTCGGCGGACGACAGCCGTTGTGCGGCAGAGGAGTCACATCGTTGATCGTCAGGATCTCCAGCCCTGCGGTCTGCAACGCCCGGACCGCCGCTTCGCGACCCGATCCCGGTCCCTTTACGTAGACCTCCACGCGACGCAACCCCATGTCGTAGGCCTCTCTTCCGGCATTCTCGGCGCACACCTGAGCGGCGTAGGGCGTGTTCTTGCGTGAACCGCGGAAGCCGTTCCGCCCCGCTGAACTCCAGCTCAGCGTATTTCCGTAGATGTCCGTCACGGTCACCATAACGTTGTTGAACGTGGCCTTGACAAAGGCCTTACCGTTGGAGTCGGCAACAATTTTCTTTTTGCGCTTCTGTGTCTTTGCCATAGTTCCTGACTGTATGGTCGTCCCCGTCGCCGGGGACGATCTGCTCTATTACTTACCTGCTTTCTTCTTTCCGGCAACCGTCTTGCGCTTCCCTTTACGGGTCCGCGCATTTGTCCGCGTCCGCTGACCATGGACCGGAAGGCCCCGGCGATGGCGCATGCCGCGATAGCTGACGATATCCTGCAGTCGCTTGATGTTCAGCTGGATCTCGCTTCGGGCTGCACCCTCCACCTTGTACTCGTTCTGAATGATCGAACGAATGCGGCTGACCTCCTCGTCACTCAGCTCGCCGATCTTCTTCGAATGATCGACGTTCGCCTTGTCGAGAATTTCCTTCGCACGCGTCTGGCCGATCCCGTAGATGTAGGTCAGTCCGATGTACGAGTGTTTGTTTTTAGGAAGATCAATACCTGCAATGCGTGCCATAATCTGCTTCTATAAAAAGGTGGTTGCTGTTCTCTTTCGACTTATCCCTGACGCTGCTTGTGCTTCGGGTTCTTCTTGCAGATGACCCGGACCACACCCTTCCGCCGAACGATCTTGCAACCGTCACAAATCTTCTTGACTGATGCTTGTACTTTCATTGCTCTGCTCGTTAATGCGATTCTTCCCCAACCGGGGGAAACGCTCGTTACTTGTATCGGTAGACAATGCGCCCCTTTGAAAGGTCGTAGGGGGACAGTTCCACGGTCACTTTATCTCCCTGGAGGATCTTGATGTAATACATCCGCATCTTCCCCGAAATGTGCGCCAGGATCTCATGATCGTTCTCCAGCTTCACGCGAAACGACGCGTTCGGCAGCACCTCGGTCACAACACCGTCAACCTTGATTGCGGACTGTTTTGCCATACTTTCTCTATTCTTCCTCTCTCACACTCAATACTCTTTTGCTCTGCGAGAAATCCTACACCACTTCGGGAAGCGGGATGTGCGACGTCAGGATCTCCGCTTCCCCCTCACGAACCGCTACCATATGTTCGAAGTGGGCTGAAGGCTCTCCGTCGGCAGTCCGAACGGTCCATCCGTCGGCATCGGTCGTCACCTTGAACGTCCCGGCATTGACCATCGGTTCAATGCAGATGACCATTCCTTCGGTCAGCTTCTGGTTGCGGAACCGGTGCCGGGTAAAGGGATTCGGCACAAAGTTCGGGACCGCCGGCTCCTCGTGAAGCGAGGTTCCGATCCCGTGTCCCACCAGGTCCCGTACAACGCCGTACCCATTACGTTCCACATGTTTCTGGATTGCCCGGGCAATATCGTAGACCCAGTTGCCCGCCACCGCCTGCTCGATCCCGAGATAGAGCGATTCCACCGTCACATCCAGCAGCTTCCGCCGCTCCGGGCTGATCTCACCGACGGCATAGGTGCAGGCACAATCGCCGTGATACCGGTCCTTGATCACCCCCACATCGACCGCCACGATATCCCCCTCCCGCAACTCCGTCTCCCCCGGGATCCCGTGAACGACAACATCATTGGTCGAGATGCAGAGCGTTGCCGGATAGGGATTCTCCTCATCGTCCCCCATCTTATACCCTTTGAAGGCGGGGACGGCACCATGATCCCGAATAAATTCTTCGGCCAGTTTGTCAAGTTCTGCGGTCTTCACTCCCGGAACAACGTGTTCCCGAAGCAGGTTATGCACTCCCGAGACGATGTCGGCTGCCGTTCTGAGTGCCTCGATCTCATCGGGACGCTTCTCAGGCTGTATACGTCGTGTACTTTGCACAGTCATCTTCTCTTCACTCCGGATCAATCCGGACAATCATTCATTTGCGATTCTCTCAGCGGAGAACCCTTTCATCTTCTATCGCTTCTATCCCTATCCCATCACGGCTTTGCGTCCACGCAACTTGCCGCTCTTCATAAAGCCATCGTAGTGACGCATCACCAGATATGATTCAATTTGGCGGAGCGTGTCAAGCGCCACACCAATAATGATCAGAAGACTTGTGCCGCCGAAGAACTGGGCAAAGACCGACGATACGCCCCACTGCTGGGCAAATGCCGGAAGGATGGCAACCACCGCCAGGAAGATCGACCCCGGTACGGTTACCCGGGTCAGGATACCGTCGAGATATTCCTCGGTCGGCTTCCCCGGACGGACGTTCGGAATAAATCCTCCCTGCTTCCGCAGGTTCTCGGCTACATCGCGCGGACTGAAGACGATGGCGGTGTAGAAGAAGGTGAAGAAGACGACCATCAACGCGAGCGTCAGCGAGTAGAGAGGGGTTCCGTAGTTGAAGTTCACGCTCAGCCAGCGGCCGATCGTGCTCTCCGGCGCAACGCCGCTGATTCCCTGCGGCACGAACATCAGCGCCTGGGCAAAGATAATCGGCATCACGTTGGCGATCACCATGCTGATCGGAATGTGCGAGGATTGTCCCCCGACCGTCCGTTTGCCGACCTGGCGTTTTGCGTAGCGGACC
>CBFGQN010000120.1:0-9099 GCA_965650895.1 uncultured Ignavibacteria bacterium
AATCGCAACGCCTGCGTGCTCTGTTGCTGACTGCCGAGGCGGGAGCCGGGAAGAGTCGCCTGCTGGGGGAATGTACCGGACGGATCGAGGCGGAGGGGGGAGTGGTGGTTCACGCGAAGTTCTACCCGGAAGCGGCAAACGACCTTGCCGGTCTTCTGGCCGGAGCGCTCTGGAACAGCACGGAGGTGCGGAAGCTTCTCGGTATGCCTCCGAATGATACGATTGCCGACGTGATTGCCGCGCTGCGCCGCATCAGTCGTCTGCGACCGACGCTTCTTGCGCTGGAAGATCTTCATCTGCTCACCGCCGAGGCGATTCCCGATCTGGCCGTTCTTCTCGGCGGTCTCTCCGACGAAACGCTCTCTCTTCTGACCCTTGCCCGTCCGGTCCAGCTTCAGGCTCGCGGTCTGCTGGAAAATTATCTGACCGAGATTATCGAGATGAAGGGACTGGAACGGTCCGATATTGCCGAACTCTGGCAGAGGCTTTTCGGAGCTCCGGCAAAAGGGGGGGAGATCGTTCTTCTTGAGAAGACGACGTTCGGCAACGGACTGGCGTTGCGCTCGGCTCTGCGGGCACTTCTGCAGACTGCAGCGGTAAAACCGAGGGGAGCTGCCGGACCCTGGCGGCTGACGATCTCGGTGCCCGAGTTCGAGAGTATCCTGCGCCAGAGCGTGTCGCTGGTGGTGGAGGGACTGGTGGTCGGGTTGAGACCGGAGATGCGGGAGGATCTTTCGCGTATCGCGTGGCTCGGCGAGGTCTTTGCGCGTGAGACCGCCGAACGGGTGGTCGGTTCGGACGACCGGCTGGCCGCTCTGCTGGAGACCGATCTGCTGATCGAGACCGGACATCCGGTCCCGCCGATACCCGGATGTCCTATCTCGCGGGTGGATGTCTCCTGGCCCGCCAGCCGCTATCCGCTGATCGCCTTCACGCATTCGCTTCTTCACAATTACCTTGTCGACATAGGGAATCCGGAGGCCGGGATTCTTTGCGAAGTGCTTGCCGAGGAGTTGCCTCTGTATTCTCTTCTCCCCTTCCGTCTTCTGCATGGGTTGCCGATTCCCTCCGAGCTTGAGGGATGGATTCTGCTCCGGGGATTGCTCCGGGGATTTGCAGTTGCGCAGATTATCGACCGGACCTCGAACTGGAAAGAGAGCTACGATAACGTCTGGCTGACGGTGGAATATCTTCTCCCCTTCCTTGAGGGGCGGGTTCCGGAGGAGGACTACCGTATCCGGTACATCATGGTGAAGACCATCAAGCTTTCGCTGCTTCGACGCGAGATCAATTCGGAACGGTGGGAGTCGGCCCTGAACGAGGCGGTGGAGGCGACGGAGCTGGTGAAAAATCTGGAAGAGGCCCGGGGAAAACTTCTGGTCCATTCCCAATGGTTCGAGTGGCGCAGCCGAATTGACTATCCCGATTCTCTTTCCATTCAGGAACGAGTGATTCCCCTGCTGGAAGAATACCCCGAACTCCGGCACGATATCGCCTACGTCTACTACATCGACGGACTGGCCAGCGCCGCCGACCGGGTGGGGGATATGGAGATGCTCCGGACTGTCGAGGGAATGATCCGGGAGCTGACCGATGATCCGATGCTCCCGGAAGAGGTCCGGACGATAGTGATTCGGAGGCTGCTCAAGTATTCGCTTCAGACGTTCTCATCGGCTGAGGAAGTGGAAGAGCGGAATCGCCTGATCGGGTTGATTGAGGAGGAGACCGATGAGGAGGATCCGTACTACGGCGTCACGAAGGCATCGTTCCTGGAGGTTACCGGCCGGTTTGAAGAGGGGGCCGATCTGGCCGAACGGGTTGGAAAACACTGTCGCGACCACGGGGTCTGGCTGAACGCTCTGCTCTGCGAGTCGAGTCGCGGCATTTGTCGTGCCGGACTCGGGGAACCGACCGGGGAGCTTGTTGCGCGGGGGAAGCGGATCATTGCCGAAGGAGAGGCGCATGAGCTGCGGCAAATCCTGCTGGAGTCTGTGGCAAACACCCTCCTTCACATCGGTCTCTATCGCGGGGAACCCGATCTCCCGACAATCTGCGCCCGACTCGATATGCGTGAAGATCAGTTCACTCCGGCGCAGCGGGGGCTGCACGGCTTGTGGACCGGAGACCACGAGTCGGTCCGGTTGATTCCGGAAACCCGTTGCGAAAACTACATCGAGGTTCGCGGTGATGTCTGGGAACGGTGGGGAGCATATCTGGAGAGTGCTCCGCAGGCTGCGGACGATCTTCTGCTCCCATTGCTCGGCGAACCTGTCCTCCGCACCGGCGACCTGATCACCATCGGCGGAACGGTGCGGCTCTGGCTGATGCATCGGGAAGATGTTCTGACCGCACCGACCCGGGAAATCACAAGGTTCCGGAATCATGCGGTCGATGCGATCGGGCGTGCCCTCGGCTGGCTTGATGAAAGATCCATCTTCCCCTTTATGGTCCCGTTTGTCGATCTGCTGAGGCGGCTCGGAGAGATCACCGAGGCGGAACGTTGGGAAGGGAAAAGAGAAGAGCGCCGGATTGAATCACGAGTCGAGGTCGTTCCGGAAGGAGCCGAAGGGAGGATCAGAATTTCAATGCTCGGAACAATCCGCGTCGCCCTGCCGTCGGAGGAGTTCGCTCCGGTCCGGGGCGTCCGTATCCGGACCCTGCTCGGTCTGATGGTGGCCGACGGGATGATCTCCCGTCCCCTTTCCTCCGATGAATTTCTCCGTCTGGCCGGGGGAGACGATCCAGATCCGGAACATGCGCGGAAGAAGAAGAACATGGGTGTTGTCCGGTTGCGGGAGATTCTGGGTCGCGAGGCGATCCTGACCGACGAGGAGACGCCCCGGCTGAATGCCGCTCTTGTCGAGGTCGACCTGCTCCGGGCCGACCGCGCGGTGCGGGAAGCCCTGCAGTCGGTCTCCGAAGGGGCGCTGATCCGCGCCCTCCCTCTGGTGGAAGAGGCGTTGGAGATCACCGGAGGCGACGTCCCCTTCCCGACGCTCTACGACGATTTCTTCGAGGCTATTCGAGAAGACTTCGAACACCGTCTGCACCGTGCGGTGATGGAGACCGGGCGGGGACTGCTTGAAGCCGGGGATGCCGAGCGGGCCGAAGAGTTATTGCGAAAAGGATTCGAGGCGCTGCCGGGGGATGAGGAGATCGGCGAGATACTGCGGGGCGCACTGATCGCCTCCGGCAACCGCGTGGAGGCCGAGCGGGTGCGGATGGGGGGAGGGTGAGATACATAGTCCACTTTTTCTATTCTCTGCTTTCTTCCTGCGAATTCTTCCTCTCCCTGTCACACTCCCACCGTTCCGGATTCGCTCGAATATATCGGCGGATACGGCGCAGGGCGTTCTCGTTCCTGATGATGTGGTCATAGAATCTTCCTTGCCAGATCCGACCGGTTTCAATCCCGTTCATACGTACCTGTCGTGAGACGGCCGCTTTGAACGCGCCGATGATGGAAGAGACGGAACAGGGGACCGGCTTGCCGAAAAGGCGAACATAGGAATAATCGATGGTGATCGGATCGATTTCAGGGATTGCCAGGATGCGGCCGGTAGCAGCATTCTTCCAGAAATGCGCGAAAATTTCATCTGAAGGGGCAATCTTATCATTGCCGATTTCCAGAATCCACAAAATCAGATGCAGATGATTCGGCATGATGACGTATTCATCCAGCGCCGCTTCCGGGCGTTGAATTCCGGTGTTGATCCATTCACGATCAACGATGCGACCGACATCGTTCAGGTGCATCTTGCCCTTGCGGATATGCCCGAACAGTTCACGGCGCTTGTGTGTGCAGATCGTGATGAAATAAGGATGGGGCAGGGCGTAATTATAGCCCCGCAGGCGGTACGAACGGCGGTTGTACGGCATCGGGATGATGGGTTGTTGGGTGAATAATACGGTTAACGGTCCGTCCGAGGATCTCCGCGGTTGGGACATGGTGCACCATGTCCCAACCGCGGAGATCCTCGGACGATCACAATGCTAAATATAGCCCATCGATCTATTTGCGATCAAGAGCCGGTTCCCTGGTTCAGAACCGTTTCCTCACCTCCTCCTCCTCCCGAACACATCCACGAATCCCCCTCCGTCCCGTTCGGCCCACGATTCCACGTGGATCGTCAGATCATGTGCCGGGATCCTCCACGAACGGAATACCGGAGAATGCTCGGGTTCATCGGATGTTCCGGTCTCCACAGTGAAAGGAGGAGGAATCGGTTCAGCGTCGACGACCTCTTGCGAATCAAGTCGGAAATCAACGATGATCCCCTCGCGAATCTCCGCCACGAGATCGAGTTCCGGTTCCTGAAAGCGGTGGATCATCAGGTGTTCCAGACCCGTCAGATCGTCCGGAACATCCACCTGCATGTGCTCCCAGCGATGCGGGAGCCGGTCCCGCCGTGCGGCATCCTGACGCAGGATGTCGTGGCGGACCGGTGCCTGTTTGTCGGTCATGTGCCTCTTGTGCGTGGTTGGTGGTAAATCCGCAGGGCGTTGCTTCTTCTCTGTGTTATATACGAGCGATCCCTACGGAATGAAAATCTCTCCGCTCCGCTCGATCATCGATTCCCCTCCGTCGGCCGTCACGACCTTGACGCCGTAGCGGTAGCGGGATCCGGCGAAGACCTCCCGGTCGATGTATTCAACGGCGTCCCCCGGAACCGATCCGACCAGTCCCTGCTTCCCGTCATCCACACTCTTGTAGAGCATGATGCGGGCCTCTGCTGCCGGCGTTCCCCTCCAGCGCAGAACGACTCCTCCGGCCGTTGAATCGTACAGGACGTCAAGCGTGGCGATGCCCGGACGAATGCCGTTGTCGTAGGGTCGGGCCGTCACGATGTTCGAGAGTCCCGACCGGTTGCCGTCATCGTCGATCGCTTCCAGTCCGTACTCGTAAAGAATACCTCGCTCGGCGGTCGAGTCGGTGTGGTCCAGAAGGGATGGATCAGTGCTCCCCAGCAGATCGGTCCAGTCCGTCTCTCCGGCAACGCGCCGGTAGAGTCGATGTTCGATGACGTCTCCGCTCGGACTTCGATGCCACCGGATTGCCACGCCCCGATCCCCTGGCTCCACGCCTATGATTGCCGGAGGGATCGGAGCGATGACGTCCGGTTTTTTCAGTGTCAATGTCCCTGTGAATTCGGAGTGGTTGAAGTTCCAGTCGAGGGCGGTGACCTTGTAGTAGATCTCCTCGCTCAGCGTCTGCAGGGTCAGCGTGTCGCGGAAGATCGTGTCGGTCGTGATCTCGGTCGTCAACTGCTGGAACTCGTGGTCCTCCTGATTGGCGAAGAAGACCCGATAGCCGTGCAGGTCATCCTCCGTGTTGGGCGTCCAGGTCAGCGTCACCACACCGTTTGAATCGATGATGCCGGCAAGTCCCTGCGGCGTCATCGGGGGGATGGAGTCGGGGAGCAGACCGAGGACCGGTGCGGAGTTCCTGAGGTTCCCCGCCGTGTCGATCGCGCCGACGACATAGTAGCCGGGCGTCAGCGTGTCGACGCCCCGGTGGATGAACTCCCGGCTCGTCACGGGGAGGAATTCGCTGATCGCCTCGAACGGTCCCTCCGGGTCTCCTCCACGTCCGATATAAAACCCGTCGAGATCACCCTCGATGTCCGCGGGCAAATCCCACCGGATGCGGACCGCTTCTCCCTCGACGACTTCGACCGGAGCGATCAGCGGAGCCTTCGGCGCCGTCCTGTCCCGTCCCATCGCCGTCACCTGCGCTCCGGCCCCCGACATTTCGCCGAAGGCGTCGACCGCTCTGATCCGGTAGGTGACCGGTTCGTAGTTCCGTTCCAGTTCCACCCGGTACTCGATCGTGTCCTGCTTCCCGCTGCTCGTCGCGTCAAGCTCCTCGTTCTTTGCGGCGATGAACGGAATCTCCTTCAGCCGACCGAATGTCTTCCCTCCGTCAGTCGACCGTTCGATGAAGTAGCCGGTAAACGCCTCCGGGTGCTCGTAGCGATACCACTTCAGCACGACCAGCTTCTCGCTCTCTTCGCTTCGGAGCGATTCGATGGAGGGGATCGATGTGAAGGGGACAACCTGGATCGCCGTGATCGCCGTGTCGATCGGCTGGTCCGGATCGTTCGCAAGCGAGTAGAGCCGGTAGAGATACGCACTTCCCGGCTTCACATCCCGGTCGACATAGCGCAGACCGTATCCGTCGGCCAGGCGGGGGGCGATGTCGGCCAGAACCATGGCGAAGCCGTGCATGTTCCGCTGTTGCAGATAGGTCTCGTAGATCGCCCCGAACGGATCGGTCTCGGCGACGACCGCAGAGCCGTACAGCGTCTGCACGGCCGCTCCGGCAAGTGTGTCTTCCGGACGGAACCGGGCTTTCCATTCCTCCAGCGTCAGCGGACGAATCGGCTCCGGACCGAGACGTTCCCAGACCGGCACCGACGGCATCTCGTCGGTCAGCTCCATCCGTTCCAGAACATAGCCGCCGCGACCGGCCGTCTTCCAGGCCGGATAGGTCATCGCTCCCCAGCGGAGCACCACCGAATCGCCGTAGGAACGGGCCAGCAGGTGAAGGTTCGGTCCGACCACGCTGTCGGTCTCGTCGGTGACCCGTTCCCGGTCGAACGGATATTCCTCGTCGGTCTCCTCCTGTGCGCGAAGGGAGAGTGCCGACAGGAGAAAGCAGATGCAGATGAAAAACCGGATGTTCATGGCTGTATGATGTTCGATTGTTTATTCTGTGAAGATGAACGTTTACGGCAAATCCAGATCGACCTGTCCGTTGTTGTGCAGCAGGGCTTCCCCATCCCGATCCATGATCCGCAGCCGGTACTTGCTCGACTTCGATACCTTCATCTTCCAGAACTCGTTGTTCTTCGCCTTGCTCTTGCTGTCGATAATGTAGCTGTAGTTCTTACTCGCAAATCCCCACCACTCCGGCGTCTGGCTGAACGAACTTGCGTTCAGACCGTAGCGGTAGAGAAGTTCGGCCGCCACCTTGTCCCGGTCTTTCAGCAGAACCGTCGCCACATCGTACCTGATCTCGATCACGTCGATCTCGTTCATCTTCAGGTCTTTCGATCCCCCCATCATGCCGGCTCCTCCCTTCGGCGTCTGCGATTTGACCTGTGTGGCACCGGCGACCTTCTGTCCCTTCAGCATCAGCTTCGGCTTCTCCGGTTCCGGCTCGAATCCTTTCCAGTAGACCGCGTTGATTTCGGCATCGGTCAGCTTGTCGGTGTGGCCGTTCCCGGTGTAGCGGATGTCGACCGCATCTTTCGGGAAGGGGACGTCGCCGATGTTCGTCCCGTTGGTCAACCTGCTGCCGGGCAGGTAGGCGTTTGCGCTCGGATAGGTCCGGACCGTGCGAAGGTTCGGCTGTGCGAACTTTGCGTTGAAGTACACATCGGTCCTCAGCATGTGATTGAAGTAGGGGAACTTCACATAGTCCAGATAGTACGGCTTCAGCAGCGACCAGTAGGCGTCCGATCCGATGTTGGACATGTCGGTCGCCTCAAGTCGGACCAGCGGCTGGATATATTCGGTCTTCCCCCCTTTGGTCCAGGCGATCTGGTTCAGGTCGTACCAGCCGAGCGGTTCCTTCCCTTAGTAGCGGGCATAGATCGTGTTCGAATCGCTTCCGCTTCCGGTCTTGATCGAAGCCAGATTCGACGCCTTGACATAGTCGATCATCTTGTCTTTCAGTCGCGAATACTTGCTGGTCTTGAAGGCGATCTGATAGACCATGAACTCGTTGTCGCCGAGCCGGATCGCCTTCAGCCGCTGCTGTTTTACCTTGATGTTCTGTCCGCCGCCGATCGACTTCGATGCCGAATAGGATTCCAGATTCGTCCCGCCCCCGCCGCCGCTGAACTTGATGCCTCCCATCCCCATGCCGACCCCTCCTCCTTTCTTCACCTTCTTCCGGACGATCTGGATGATGTAGAGCTGCTCCTTCTTCAGTTCTCCGGTCGGCACGCCGAACTTCGCCTTCGGTGCGGCCGGGTTCGGATCCCAGGTCATGGGCGTCTCGGCCACCACCTGGCTGCCGCCGCCGATCTCCTGATACCGGGCAACGTACTTGTATTCATAGTCAGGGTCTTCCGGCTTCAGTGCCGGAATGTTCGAGGGGAAGAGTTTGAACCGGACGTAGCCTTCGTTCCCTCCGTCCGACGTGTAGTAGTAACGCTGCCGTTGACCCGGAGAAGTCATCACGATGTTTCCTCCGGTGAAATGCTCCGGCGCCTTCCCTGTGGTGAAGGCCTGCGTCCTGATCTCGACATGCTCCTGATTGCTGTACTTGCTGATCGTGATCCGCTTCCACTCGTTGTTGACCAGACGGTCGCCGTAGATCTTGACCGTGATGTTGTGCTTCGTCTGCTCATCAAACATGGCGTCCGGCTCGAAGAGGGCCGACATCGCGTTGTTGTAGATCGAGTAGGAGCCGCTGACCTGTTTGTTCGTCTTCAGGTTCTTTACGGAGAATTCCCGGATGCCGAAGCGGAAGTGGGAGGTCACCACCTCGTCCTCTTCGTTCACCCCTTCAACCGAGATCACCTTGTTCGCCCCGACCGGCAGGTTGAAGGCGACTTCGGGATAGGAGAAGACATCGATATCGTTGCCGGAGGGGACGATGTCGGCGATCACCTTCAGGCCGCCGAAAGGATCGTTCCCGCCGGGCGAACATTCCGATCCGTAGTGGAACTTGAACGTGCAGTGGCCGGTCAGCAGTCCGTTCAGAGCCGAGTAATATCCGGCCACCTGTCCCTTCAGCCACGTCGGGTTCGGCAGTCCGGCTTTCAGTCCGGCGTAGAGACCGACCTCAAGAATCGGAATGTCTGCCTTGATGAACCAGAGATTGATATCCAGACCGACCTCCGCCTCAAGTCCGGCGTAGACCTGTCCCCGGGCATACCAGCCGTTCATGCCGGCGATCCCCCCATCGGCGTCGGCACACTCCAGATTCTCCTTCAGAACCGACACGTCATAGCCGAATGCGATGGCGATGCGGGCGTAGAAGATCAGGAACTTCAGTTTGCCGGTATTGATCGAAAGTTGCTGGCCGAGTGCGAAGCCGCTTCCGTCGTTCACGCCTGCATCGCGCGGGTTCATTGCGTTGAAGTA
>CBFGQN010000121.1:0-9054 GCA_965650895.1 uncultured Ignavibacteria bacterium
TTCTTGAGGGGAACCGGAGAATCTGTGCGAGGTTGGTGGAGGAGAAGGGCTCCTCGTGTCAATAGGACACAGGTGACACAGATTGGACGGATCGACACGGATCTGATCCGTTCAATCCGTGTACGATTTCATCGGGCACTCCCCTACTCATCCGCATCGACCAGCACCCGGATCTCCACAACGGGAACAAACGCCGGGTCGTCCTGCTGCTTCCGCTCGTACTGGAGAATGTCGTAGTAGACGCAACGGTTGCCGCTATGGACCGGCCATTCGCGACAGGTGTCCGGCCGGGCGTCGTAGATGGTGCAGAGCCGGGTGGTCTGGTTGAGAAAGTAGCAGGTCTCTTCAAAGATCAGATCTTTCTTCCGCCTCAGCGCCCGATGGCCGTCCACCATATGGGTGAACTTTTCCTTCGCCTCCTCCGGCGTCAGTCCGAAGTGTTTGGCCAGCCGCTTGATGTCTTTCTTCCAGACGTCGACACGGTCGTAAATCGAACAGCAGTATCCGACACAGTCGGTACAGTCATATTTCAGTTTTCCCACAGGTCTTTTCCGTTATATGTTCCCGATCGAAGGAAGTCCTTCCTCTTCGATCTCCGCTCCGGACCCCATCCGCCGTCTCCGAATCCGACGGGAGACGAGACCGTGCGTCGGCGAGAAGAAGAGAGCCAGAGCAAAGAGGAGACCGGAGACGACGGCCATCGCACCGGCAATCGAACCGTCAAGCACGGTTGCAAGATAATACCCGCCGACGGCAGATACCAGAGAAAGAAGAAGACCATAGATCAACATCAGGTGAAGTCGATCAGTCAGAAGCCAGGCAGTCGCCGGCGGGGCGATCAGCATGGCGACGACGAGAATCGCTCCGACCGACCAGAAGGCACCGACGGTGGTCAGCGAGACCATGCCCATCAGCGTGTAGTGCCAGAGGGTGGCGGAGATGCCCAGAGAGACGGCCAGCGAGGGATCGAACGAGGTGATCTTCAGTTCCTTGTAGCCGAGAAGAACGAAAAGAAGATTCAGCAGGAAGATGCCGCCGAGGGTCAGCACAGCAGAGGGGATATAGGCTCCGCCGATCGTAACGGTGTCAAAGGTAATGTAGGCGATCTCGCCGTAGAGGACACAGTCCTGATCGAGGTCAACCATGCCGGCAAAGCGTGATATCAGGATCACGCCGACGGCGAAGAGCCAGGTGAAGGTGACGCCGATCGAGGCGTCCTGCTGGAGGCGCCACCGCCGGTGGAGCGTCTCGACGATGAAGGCGGTCAGCAGACCGAACCCGGCCGCTCCGAGAAGCATCGGGACGGAAGAACGACTGCCGCTCAGCAGAAAGGCGATCACAATGCCGGGCAGAACCGCATGACTGATCGCATCCCCAAGCATCGACATCTTCCGCAATACCAGAAACGTCCCGACCAGCGCACAGGAGGCGCCGGCAAGCGTTCCGGTCAGTATGATCCAAAGGGCATCCATTGTTCTGATAACTCCCGGCAGGTTTGTTCAATCACATCTTCGGTTACGGGACAAGGATCGAGACGCCGAGTCCGGCCATCGCATCGTCGGCTCCGTCGGAAAAACCGAAGCCGAAGGCAAGATCGAACTGCACGTTGCCGATCGGACTCCAGGTAACTCCCGCATCGATTGCATGGGCGGCAATATCGTCCCACGGTCCGTTACCGTAGACCTCCAGGAAAGCTCCGAACGGATCGAAGAGTTCCATGCCGAGCGCAAGCGTGTAAAGAGTTTCAAACGTTCCGTCATTCCACTCCCCTCCGACGTTGTAGCCGAGCGAGAAGATCCCCCCCAGTTCGTGGGAGACCGCCACGCGCACATCGGGACTGAGATCCTCAGGCGCAAGGTGCTCGGTCCCGACCGGAAGGGTCAGGTGGGCAAGGAGAGCGACCTGCGGGAGAATTCCGTTTCCTTTCACAAGCCTCACCTTGCCGCCAACCGCCAGATCGCCGATGCCGCTGAGACTGGAGGAGAAAGGAGAACAGGGGGGCTGATCGCAGGTCTCACCCGGATTGAAATTCTGCGAGGTGATCACCCCGCCGACTCTCAACTCAAACGTTTCACTCAGGCCGATCCGGAGGAGAACCGCCGGAAGCGTGAATCGCTGTTCGGTCTCCAGACTGTCGCTTGCGGTCGGATCGAAGACCTCGTTCAGGGCAATACCGAAGCCGGCCTCGATCTGTACGTGAGCCGGAGGAACAATCGACGCCGACTCGGTCTGATCCGGCCTGTCGGTCACAAGTCCCTCTCCCCCCTCACCCTGTCCCCGCGCAATCAACGGGAAGCAGAGCAGCAGAGCGACCGCCATCCCGAACTTCCAGGTTCGGCTCCCCTTGTATCGGTAATGATTCCGTGTTTTCATGTTCTTCTTGTCTGTGATGTTTTGCCGGGGAGTTTTCGGGTATCAGCTTTGGGCTATGAGCCATCAGCTTTGAGTTGTCGGCTTTGAGCTATCAGCTTTGAGCTATCAGCTTTGGGCTGTCAGCCATCGGCTTGGCGCCTTTGCTCTTTGCGTCCGCGGCGGCGGATTGCGTGACCTTCTCTGCCGTAACGTGAGAATCTCTCTTCCCTTCTTCACTTTATTTACCTGTATGGTATCGCCTGATGATGCGGATCGCTCTGGGGGCGGTTCAGCAAGCGTTCCAGCTCCAACTCCAGTTCGGGTGTCAGGACGTGTTCGATCGACTCGGCATCATCGTGGACATGATCCGGAGCGATCCGGACATACTGGGTCAGATAGACTTCCCAGAGGCGATGCAATCGTGTGATGCGGGCACCCCGGGCAATCCCCTCGGAGGTCATGCGCCAGCCTCCTCCTCCGGTCGATTCTACATATCCTTCCCCTGCCAGTCTCACCAGTCCCCGCCGGAGTGTCACCGGAGGGATGTTCCGGTAGGCACGAATCTCATCGAGACTTCTCTCCCCGTCAAAGACTCCATCTTCCTCCCCTATCCGGTGCATCGTCTTCAGGATATTCTCCGCCAGCGTCCTGCGGACATTTCTGCGGCGACGGATCCACCGGGCGATCACCCCCCGCTGCGGGGCGACAAGGAGCGAGAAGAAGAAGAGACCGGAAGCGACCACCACAATCCAGGGACCGGTCGGCATCCGGGGCTCCAGATAGCTGATGAAGGCTCCGGCATATCCGGAGAGGACACCGAAGAAAGAGGCAAGAAGGATCATCACACCGAGCCGTTCGGTCCAGTAGCGGGCAGCAGCAGCCGGAGTGATGAGCATTGCGGCCATCAGGACAACACCGACCGCCTGAATACCGACGACAACGGCAAGCACCAGAAGAGTCGTCATCAGCAGTTCCAGAAAGCCGGCGGGAAATCCGATTGCCTTCGTAAACTCCGGATCGAACGAGATCAGCTTCAATTCCTTGAAACTGACCATGATCGCCAGAAGAAGAAAGAGACTGACCGATCCGAAGATGTAGACATCCCGCTCCAGAAGCGAGGCGGCCTGTCCGAACAGGAATTTGTCCAGTCCCGACTGATCGGCCGCGCCGGAGTGCTGGATGTGCGTCATCAGCAGAATGCCGAGTCCGAAGAAAACGCTGAGCGTCAGGCCGATCGCCGCATCCTCCCTGATCCGGCTTTTGCGGACGATGAAGTCCATGGCAACCATGCTGAACCAGCCGGTGACGATTGCCCCGATCATCAGAGCCAGGGGATCTTTCGACCCGACAATCATGAACGCACCGGCGACGCCGGGCAGAACCGAGTGGGCGACAGCGTCGCCGACAAGGGCCCGCTTCCGCAGCAGGGCGAAACAGCCGATCGCGGCCGACCCGATGCCGAGAAGAATCGAACCGATCACCACCGTCCGTGTGCTCAAGTCACGCAGCAGAAGGAAGTCCAGCAACTCGGCGTTCATTGCATATCTCTCCCCCTCTCCTGTCGCTTCATCAATTCGGCCACTTCGGTCAGCAGATTCAGACGCCCGCCGTAGGCCTGCTGCAACAGGGTGTCGGTAAAGACTTCCTCAAGGGGACCGAAGGCGATCAGCCGAAGATTCAGCAGAAGGACCCAATCGAAATACTCACGGACCGTGCCGAGATCGTGATGGACGACGATGACGGTCTTCCCGCGACGGCGCATCTCACGGAGCAATTCAATGATCGCCCCTTCGGTGGCGGCGTCGACGCCGACAAAGGGTTCGTCCATCAGGTAAAGGTCGGCATCCTGAGCAAGCGCACGGGCGATGAAGACCCGCTGCTGCTGGCCACCGGAGAGTTGCGAGATCTGTCGTTTCGCCAGATCAGCGATCCCGACCTGACGAAGGGCCTCCATCGCCACGTCGTGATCCGAAACGCGGGGACGGCGAAACAGACCGATCCGTCCATACCGTCCCATCAGAACCACGTCGAGAACGCTTGTCGGGAAATCCCAGTCGACGGAGTTCCGTTGCGGGACGTAGCCGACCCGATTTCGCGCATCCTCAAGATCTTTGCCATAGATTTTCACGTAGCCGCTTGCCGGAGGAACCAGCCCCATAATTGCCTTGATCAGCGTCGACTTCCCGGCACCGTTCGGACCGACAATGGCAATCAGTTTCCCCTCCGGGGTTTCGAAGTCGATATCCCACAATACCGGTCGCCGATGATAGCTCACCGTCAGATCGTGAACTTCCAGAGGTGGGATAACCGTTGCAGGCTTCTCCTCTTCTCCTTCCGGCTTTTCTTTTGTTCTGCCGCCGCTCAGATTTTCCCTGAATTTCATTTCAGCGCCTCGACAATCGTGTTCACGTTCGCCGTTACCATTCCGATGTATGTCCCTTCCGGCGTCCCGTCGGGTCCCATGGCATCGGAGAAGAGTTCACCACCGATTTTCACGTCGTGCCCTTTCGACGTCACTCCTTCCACCAGGGCTTCGATGTTTCTTCGGGGAACACTCGACTCGACAAAGACGGCCTTCACCTTTCGTCCGACAATCAGATCGACCATCGCAGTCCGGTCGGCAAGTCCGAATTCGGAAACCGTGCTGATTCCCTGAAGTCCGTGGACTTCCATGCCGTATGCCCGACCGAAGTAGCCGAAGGCGTCGTGGGCGGTCACCAGAAGCCGGAAGGCTTCCGGAATCGAGGCGATATGTTCGCGCACCCACCGGTCGAGAGAATCGAGTCGGGCGAGATAGGCCCCGCCACGCTGCCGGTAAACTCCGGCGTTGGCTTCGTCAATCACTGCAAGCGTATCGACCAGACGGGCAATGCCCGATCTCCAGAGAGCGACGTCGAACCAGATATGAGGATCGAACGCCCCCTCAAACTCCGGCGGTCTGCGGAGTGATGAGGTATCGAGCAGTTCGCCGATGGCGATCACCGGTTTGCGTGCCGCCAACTTCCCCAGAACATCGGCCATCTTCCCCTCCAGATGGAGACCGTTGTAGAGAATAATGTCGGCGTCGGTCAGGAGCTTCAGATCGTTCTGCGACGCCTTGTAGAGATGAGGATCGACTCCCGGCCCCATCAGTCCGATCACCTCTGCCCGGTCACCGGCAATGTTTTCTGCGGCGTCGGCCAGCATCCCGGTTGTGGTCACAATGACCACTTTCTCCCCCTCTCCCCGATCCCCGTTCTCTCCTTCCGCTCCGCACCCGGTGAGGAGAAGAAGCCCCCCCATCGTCAGATAGAATAAAACCTTTTTCATCACCCCTTTCCGGTCTTGTTGTTTTCGCCTTTCTGTGATTCAAGCTCAATGAAAACGCTCTGCGCCAGCTTCTCCGAGACGATCGATTCACGTTTACCGGCAATCAGCCGGACCGAGCCGTCGAAACCGATCCGTTCGACTACCCGAACAGGCGTGCCGATCTCCAGTCCGAGCGATGCGGCATAGCGGAGCAGCTCCGGATACTCATCGCTGACGCGGGCGACAAAGCCTTTTCTCCCCGGCTCCATCACCGCAAGAGGGAAGAGATCCCGCTTCGGAATTCTGCCGTCCTTTGCCGGAATCGGATCGCCGTGCGGATCGTGCATCGGATTCCCCAGGAAGTCGTCGAGCCGGTTGACCAGTTCGTCCGAATCGATGTGTTCAAGCTGATCGGCCAGGGAGTGAACCTGATCCCACGCAAAGTCGAGCGACTCGATCAGAAAGACTTCCCAGAGCCGGTGACGCCGCGTCACAGCAACCGCCACCCGTCTCCCCCGTTCGGTCAGGGTCGCACCGTAATACTTGCGATACTCCACCAGCCTGGCATCGGCCAACTTCCTTACCATTTCGCTGGCCGCCGCAGCCGACACGGCAAGCTCCCGGGACAACGCGGCGTTCGTCACGTTCCCCTCCCGTTCTTCCACCCGGTAGATGGCGCGGAGGTAATCTTCAATAGTCTGGTTAAACTCTGTTTTCGGCATACCTAAAACAAATATAAAGAGAACTGAACCCGGATTGCAAGCAAAAAAAAGTGCCGCCGAGGCGGCACTTCAACCTTTCTTCCTGTTCGTCCCGGTTTCTAACGGTCAACCACAATCCGGACCGAATATTGATCGGGACGAATCTGCTGCGTGGAGACCGGAGCCGGGTAGACATCAATCAGTCTGACACTGACTCCATGAATCGTCATCTCCTGCGGCTTGCCCGAATAGGTGTTCAACACAAACCGCTGGGGCGGATAGCCCGAGACCTTGATCGAGAATTCGGCCGCTGCGTTCCCCTCCCAGACACATTCGACGTCGGTCGGACAGCGGGAATCTTCCTTGATACCGAGAAACTGAATCAGACTCTCCCCGCCGACCAGAGCGGACTTTTGATACTCCAGGGTAAACTCTTCGCCGTACGGATACTGGTTCGTCAGGATGTCATTGCATCCCCACAACAGAACCGGGGCGAACACCATAAGCAACAACTGTTTCACGTTCATCCTCCTTTCCAACATTAATTCTGCGAATTGACTCACCGTGACCTTTCAACAACAGATGAGTTTAGAATTTGATTCCAGGGGTTTCCTTCATCCGAAAAACCGTTGAGTCGGGAAATCGTAACTTATGACTGAGTCAGAGGCACTTTTGTTACACCGGCACCTGCCGAAACATTCACATATGAAAGAACGGGATATGACGCCGCCGATCAAGGGAAAAAATGATCTCCTTCCTCCGGCACGCAACAACGGTTTCGACCACACCACAGAGCATGAGCATCCGCTGGACCTGATGAACCGGATGCGGAAGGAGTCGACGCTGGGTGGAGGCGAGGAGCGGATCAAAGGGCAACACAAGAAAGGGAAGCTGACCGCACGGGAACGCCTTGACGTTCTTCTGGACGACGGGAGCTTCGGCGAGATCGACGCCTTTGTCCGCCACCGCTCGCATGACTTCGGTCTGGAGAAACAGCGGTATCTCGGAGACGGCGTAATCACCGGAACCGGCAAGATCAACGGACGGGACGTCTGCGTTTTCTCGCAGGACTTCACGGTCTTCGGCGGTTCGCTTTCGGAGGCACACGCGGAGAAGATCTGCAAGATCATGGATCTGGCCATGAAGATCGGCGCACCGGTGATCGGCCTGAACGACTCCGGCGGCGCCCGCATCCAGGAAGGAGTCGTCTCGCTGGGAGGCTACGCCGACATCTTTTTGCGGAACACGCTTGCCTCCGGAGTTATCCCCCAGATCTCGGCAATCCTCGGTCCGTGCGCCGGAGGGGCGGTCTACTCCCCGGCCATCACAGACTTCGTTGTGATGGCCGACGGCACAAGCTATATGTTCGTGACCGGACCGAACGTGGTCAAGACCGTGACGCACGAGGAGGTGACGCAGGAAGAACTGGGCGGAGCTCACACGCACGCGACGAAGTCGGGCGTTGCACACGTCGTCCGGGAGAACGAGATCGAGGCGTTGAAGTCGATCCGGAAGATGCTCTCCTACATGCCGCAGAACAACCGGGAGAAGGCGCCGGTGATCGATCTGGATGACCCGCATGATCGGACGGACTACCTGCTGAACGCCATCGTGCCCGAGAACCCGAACAAGCCGTACGACATCAAAACCGTGATCGAGCGGGTTGCCGACCGGAACTCGTTTATTGAAATCCATGAAGAGTTCGCCCCGAACATCGTCGTCGGCTTTGCCCGGCTTGGCGGAGAGGCGGTCGGCATCGTTGCCAACCAGCCGGCCTCGCTTGCCGGGGTGCTCGATATCGACGCATCGGTCAAGGGAGCACGCTTCGTCCGGTTCTGCGACTGCTTCAACATTCCCCTGGTCGTCTTCGAGGACGTGCCCGGCTTTCTGCCGGGGACCGATCAGGAGTGGCGCGGCATCATTCGTCACGGCGCAAAACTTCTCTACGCCTTCTGTGAGGCGACGGTACCGAAGATCACGGTCATCACGCGCAAGGCGTACGGAGGTGCGTACGACGTGATGAACTCGAAGCATATCCGAGGAGATTTCAACTACGCCTGGCCGACAGCCGAGATCGCAGTCATGGGAAGCAAGGGAGCGGCGGAAATTCTGTACCGGAAGGAGATCGCCGCAGCAGACGATCCGGAAGCGGAGCTTGCCCGGCACGATGCGGAGTATCGCGAGAAGTTCGCCCACCCCTATCTGGCCGCCGAGCGGGGCTACATCGACGATGTGATCGAACCGGCGCAGACCCGGCCGATCCTGATCGAGGCGTTGCGGCTGCTGCGAGAGAAGCAGGATACGAACCCGCCGAAGAAGCACGGGAATATTCCGTTGTAGAAAGCCGGCAGATCAAGCTTCTGCAAAAAAACGGCTCCGCAGTGTTGACTGCGGAGCCGTTTGCAATTCCGTCAATGATTTGCATTACACAGTAGGTATCGGATCAACCGCGCCTATACCAGTATCATAGGAATCCAGTACAGAAGTCAATTTACCATAGATATAAGCCTGCATTCCCAACATGATCGGGAATGCCAGCAGGTAAAGAATAATTGCCACGATCGCTCCCAGCGTATCGCTGATTAAATTGACAATAAAGACGATAATGGCGATCCCGATTCCAAAGACGGCAAGAGCCAGAAAAATCGTCATTTTGTGCCCGTAGGTCAACTTATTGCTTGTACGTAGTGACTCAATAGGACCAGTCCCTCTG
>CBFGQN010000122.1:0-9016 GCA_965650895.1 uncultured Ignavibacteria bacterium
GATGCGCCGCTCCTACATGCTCAGTCTCGTCGTCGCTGTCCCTTTGCTCCTCTTCTATCTGAAGCCGGCTGAGCGGAAGCGGATGTTCGTGATTATTCTCATTGCTCTTCCCTTCTTTATCGCCGCCACATTTGTCGTGGGGGCGGATCGGTTCACCGACAGGGTCAGCGGTATCGCGACGCCGGGGCAGGAGAGTTCGGCAGCCTGGAGAGTTATCGAGTACTACAACGTCTACCGGATGGCTCTTGAGCGTCCCTTCTTCGGGTGGCCCTGGGGGGCGGCGTTCATCAATTATACCGGCATCGACCTGACCTGGCTGAATATCCTGGTCCCCCACAACGTTTACCTTTACGTCCTGATGCGGAGCGGTCTGGTCGGGCTTGTCTTCTTTCTCTGGTTTGTCTGGCGGTACATCCGACTCAGTCTGGACGTCGTCAAGGGGGCTGTCTCTCCGGGCTACCGGTTTCTTGCTCTCTGGATGGCAAGTGCCTCGCTGATGACCGTAATTGCCGGACTGACCAATCCGGTCTTTGCCAGCAAGCTCATCATTCTGGTCCCCTTCCTGATAACGTTGACCGGCTTTCTGCCGGGGGCACTGCGGGAGAGCGAGAGGGGGAAGGAAATTTCCCTTGTTTCGCAGTCACGATCCTCCTGATATTTTCGTCAATAGAGCCCGGGTTCGCTCGCGCGAAATCTCAGGAAAGAACCATTTGACGTATATGCGACCATTTCTTTTTCACTTCACAACATTTCTTCTGGTCCTCTGCGGACAGGGGATTGCGCAGGATCGGCGGGATTTCTCCCATCGCTCAGCCGCCGATGCCGACGTCAGGGTCGAACGATCCGACAATGGATCGATGCTGTTGAGCGTTGACAATCTTCGCCCCCGAATCGGCGAAAAGGGGCAGATCCTTCATAACAGCGAACGCTATCTCTTCAGCAGAGATACCGGAACTCTTCCGGAACTGCGATTTCAGGTTGCCGTCCCTTTCCACGCAGAACATTTCCGTCTCTCGGTTGAGGATCGCACCGAGACCCGGGGAGCATTTCCCGCCGCATCGGCTGCCGGCACTGCCGGAGAACCTGAGCTTGAACTTCTGGGGGAGTCCCGCCTTCGCTCTCTTCGCATCGTGACGATCGGCTGGAGGCCCTTCCGGCGTCAGGGGGATGAACTGGTCTGGTCGACATCCGCTTCGATCAGGCTTGACTGGGAGAATGTCGGTGATCTGCAGAAGGGAGAGGGAGGTGCGGCGAAGGAGATTCCGGTGGTTGCGGAGGAATTGCGCCGGAGTATCCTGAATTATGATCAGGCAAGCTCTTTGCCGGGCTATACCGGCTCACTGTCGAACCCTCGTCTGCTTTCGGGTGCCGCTTCGGATTGGGGAATCGGCGAAGCGGCGATGATCTTGCTGGGTCCGGCCGATGCGGTCTATAGCATGACGGGAGCGGAATTTACTGCTGCCGGCGGACCTTCAGGCGTTTCGGTGAAGAAGCTTCGCATGTATAACCGGGAAGAGGAAATCGAGTTCTATCTGTATGATAACGGAACGCCCGGACAGTTCGATGCCGAGGATGTGCTGGAATTCAGAGGAGAACGGAATCCGGGAGAACCGGGAATCTATCTGAACGAAATTACCGACACGAATGCCTACATCCTGAGTTGGAACGGGAGCGGAGATGAGGGAGGGCCGAAGGTGATAGAACCGGTTGCGAACACGTATGACCGGGTGATTGAATCCTATGATTCCACTCTGCACATCGAAAAGGAAGAATTCTGGTTCGGAGGACTGACCCTTCCCCCATACCTTGACGGCGAGGTCCGGACGCTTCACATGTCCGAACGGGTAGCGCACGAGCGGTTCTACTGGAGGAAGTCCCGCCTGACGATCGAGAACCCTCTGGAATTCGATTGCTCTCCGGTCTACGGTCCGGGACTTGACACCCGCATGGACGTTCGCGTTGCCGGCATCACCTACTGGGCCGACAATCTTGCCTCTCCGGATCAGGAGATGACCTTTATTCTCAACGGCAAGGAGATCGGAACTACAGCCATACGGGATACGGCCGACACAGTGGTCTCTTTCCGCTTTCCATCGAACAATCTCATCAACGGGCGGAACAGGCTGACGGTCAAGATCACGCAGCACGATTCACCGATCATCAACGAAGTCATTATCGATTATATCGAACTGACCGGGCGGTGGCATGCAAAAGCCGAGAGGGATGGGCTGGTTGCTCCGGCCTCGACCGTACCCGGCACCGGACTCTCGGTCCCAGGTTTTACCTCGAACCGAATACAAAGTGCTGTGAACGGACGGACATACGATGCCGATTCCGTTCAGCGTGGGTTTCTTTTTCAACTGAGTTCCAGAGCCGGATCGGCCGATTTTATCCGCAGTTTACCGGGCTTTTATGCGAAGGTGGGAGACGAACAGATCGCCGCCGATGCTCCGGGACAGTTGGGGGTAGTGGTGGTGGAAGTTGAACCGAATGCCGAGGGAGGGCGGATTCTGCGGTATGACCACTTCAACACCGGTTCTGCGGGGGGACTTGCGGAATTCGACAGAGCGGCACAGTTCGTCAACGATGTGCAGACCGGCAACATTGTCCTTGCCGGTCTTGCATTCGGGACGGTGCAGGGGGAGAAGACCTCCGCATTCATTTCAGCCTTTGAAGCTCTCGGAAGCACGGTTGTTCCGAATCAGGATATGTTTGTCGGAGCCTGGGTCTTTGCCGCCCGCAAGGGAGATCCTTCTTCGGCCATAGAAGAGTTTGTCCAGAACGATCAGGGGCTGACCCGCAATATCTTTTTCCCGGACGATCGGATGGGGAATGTCTGGAGGGGAGTGGTGCCGGTGACGGGAGAAGAAGGGACAGAGGGGACGATCAGCACGGTTCGGGTGCCGGTTCTTCGCTATCACGACGGCGACAAGCTGCTCGATCCGTCGAACCGGGCCGATCTGATTATTATTACCCATTCGGCATTTGCCGCAGAGGCGAACAGACTGGCCGACTACCGCCGCGATCACGACGGCTATGCCGTTCAGGTGGTCGATATCCACAGGATCTACAACGAGTTCAATCAGGGAGTGAAGTCGCCGACGGCGATCCGCCGGTTCCTTCAGTATGCCGACACCAACTGGAGCGAGCCGAAACCTGCCTTTGTGATCCTCTTCGGCGACGCGGCCTGGGACTCGCAGCAGCGGATGCCCGGTTCGGTGATGATCGATTATATCCCGAGTTCGGGTGTGCCGTCAACCGACCAGATGTATGTCGTCGCCTTCGGCGACACGACACTTGCTCCACGACAGTTTATCGGTCGTCTGCCGGCCACATCGCTGACTGATGCCCGGGCCATTGTCGACAAGTTGATCGAGTATGAGGGGCAGCCTCCGGC
The DNA here is from genome assembly GCA_965650895.1 of uncultured Ignavibacteria bacterium. Taxonomy (GTDB): domain Bacteria; phylum Bacteroidota; class Ignavibacteria; order OLB7; family OLB7; genus JAGWAZ01. Next base: position 3,398 of record CBFGQN010000122.1, read on the forward strand.
CAGGTGGAACAAACGTTTTGTCTTTGCGACCGGCGGCTCCTCGGTCAAGGAGAGGGATCAGTTGAGATTGGATGCGTTCGGACTGGCCGGGATCGTCTCCGGTAGCCCGTTGTTCGGCGAAGCATTGGTCATCTCAAGAAGAGAGGAGACGAATGCCGAGCTTGCTCTGCCCAGCACAATCGACGGAGACACGGTTCGCAGGGAGGTGAATCGCGGAGCTCTCAGTCTGGACTTCAACGGACACGGCGCGACGACGACGCTTGATCTGAATTTCGGCTTCCCGGAAGATTTCGATAACGAGGGGAGATATTTCATTCTCTCGACCTGGTCCTGCCAGACCGGACTGTTCAGCGATCCCCGGCAGACCTTGCGGAACGAGCGGTTTGTGACGATACCGAAGAAGGGGACGGTGGCGTCAATCGGCGGGACAAGTTTCTCGTTTACGAACCTCGACTACAACATCCGGAGCAACATCTACGCGACAATGGCCGATCCGGAAGGGGATATCCATATCGGGCCGATCTTCAGCCTTGCCAAGTTCACCATGTTCGCAAGCTATGGATACGGCTCCCTTCAATCGCAGTTCGGCGCCCACTCGAAGTCCCACATGTTGATGTACAATCTGCTCGGGGATCCCTCGATGCAGATCGCCATCCGACGGACTCCGGAGTTGGCCATACCGGCCGAATCGGCCCGACTGCAGAGCGAGGGAGGGGGTGAGCCGCAGTTGGGAGATACCGCTCTGTTCGTAAAGGCGGCTCTCTGGAATTACGGCAGGGTGCTGACCGGTATTCCCTATGATTCCGGTGTTGTCGTGACCGCCACGGTTATCAATCCGCTGGGAAGTTCCGAGGAGACGGAGATGAAGGTTGCCGGGCTGATACGGCACGATTCTATCTCGTTTTCCCTCCCTCTGGATAATGTCCCCGGAGAATATGTTGTGACGCTCCATGCCGATCCGGAGGAGACCATCGAGGAGTCGTGGCGTGAGGATAACGAGTTGACCTTTACGTTCCTGCTCCGCGGATCGCAGCCGTTGCCGTTGGAGCCGCTTTCCTACGGTGTGGTTGAGGGCTACGACGACATCACAATCCGTCTGCTCAACCCGGCAACCGGTCCGGGAGCGGACTTCGAGCTTGATACCGTGCCGACGTTCGATTCCCCGGCACATATCACCGATAAACAACTCGGGAAAACGCTGGAACATGAGCTGACGACAGAATGGACGTTCTCGATTCCGTCGTCGTTGCGGAACGTCCGGAAGTTCTGGTGGCGGGCGACATCGACCGCGGGAGATCCTGATTTCGCCGCCCGCTTTCCGTTGATCGAATCCTTCACCGTCCGCTCGCAGGAAGTCCCGCAGATCGTCGAAGTCGGCGGCAGAGGACAGATGGCCACAACGCGTCTGACCGATCTGGTGAACGCTCCGAACGGAGTCGGTCCCGGAACACGCCAGGTGCCGATCTATATCTATTCGGTCGGACAGGCATATCTGACTCTGGAGACCGGAAGTCCTGAACTGAGCGGACGGCCGTTGATTATACGCGTCGGGCAGAGGGACTATCGGATTGCACAGACAACCGGACTGAGCCTTCTGGTTTTTCCGGAGAACGATATCGAGCCGTTGATCGATACCGTCTTCAATCTCTTTGACAGGCCGATTGCCGAGTTGCAGGATCTTGTGGAAAATCATATCCAGCCCGGCCAGCGGGTGCTGGTGGCTGCCAGCGGGGTGTCGTTTGCATTTAATGAGGATAATGCCCTGGAAAAGATCCGTCCTGTTCTGACGGCACTCGGCAGCCGGGTGTTCGATACGCTTTCGGTCGATGATGCCCGGGCTTCCTATGCCCTGATAGGAGGGAAGGGAATCCCGGCCGAAGAGGTACGAGAGATCTGGCGACCGGCACAACCGGAATATGATGCCGGAAAGTTTGCTCCGTTCCCGGTGGAACTCTACGATACCATCTCGGCGATTCCGCGGGCAGGAACCTGGAACAGTCCGGTCTTTGGTCCGGCAACGACTTTCCGGACGGTTGAGTTCGATCTTGATCCTCTCTCCGACGATCAGCTTGAGGTCACCCTTCTCGGGGTTCGTCGCGATGGAGTTCGGGACACGTTGAGGAGAGAAACGGTCTCGGTTGCCGCGCCGTCGATCGGGCTGGAGTCGATCGATCCGCTGGAGTATCCGCGACTCGAGTTCCTTGCCGGCTTCACGGCCGATACCACCCAACGCCTCCGTTCGGTGGTCCTTGATTTCGATCCTACTCCGGAACTTGCTATCGTTCCGTCAACCGTTCGGGTCAGTCCGGATTCCATTCTGCAGGGCGAACCGGTAACGGTCGAAGCGACGATTGCCAACCTGACGTCGTTTCAGTCGGCGACGAACGTTCGTTTCCGTCTGAACGAGCTTGGTGAACTTGGAGGGGGGATCGATTCGACGGTGATCGGACAGATCAATCCGCTTGACTCGGCACGCGTTGCCTTTACGATCACAACCGATCGTCTCCGTTCGGGACGAACCTACGGTCTTGTCGCAAATCCTGACGACAGACCGGGGGAGCCATACACGCACAACAATCGATTCGGACCGATGCCGCTGCGGATTACAACCGACGGCATCCCTCCCGGATTTGCCCTCTATGCCGACGACACACGATTGATCGACGGCGATTACGTGGCGCCGAAGGCCACGCTGGAGGTGCGGATGTACGATAACTCCCTTCTTCCGCTCGATTCGGTCCGGTCGGTGACGATGGTTCTGGATAACAGATGGATTACGACCGAAGTCGGAGGAGTGTTCGAGACCTTTGCCAAGGGAGATTACCGGGCATCGTTCAGCTACACTCCGGAAGAGCCGCTGAGCGAGGGACCGCACGATTTGCTCGTCTTTCTGAAAGATGCTTCGGGGAACGGGGATACTTCGGAGATCGTTACCTTCTTCGTCGAGCGCGATCTCGGTCTGCGAAGCGTGGCGAACTGGCCCAATCCTTTTGCAAAGGAGACGACGTTCATGTTCACGATCACCGGAGAGGTCATCCCCGAGTCGGGCGAACTGGCGATCTTCGCCCCCTCCGGACGCAAGATCCGTTCTATCCGACTGGGACCGGGTGATTTGACGGTGGGACATAACCGAATCGAGTGGGATGGACTGGATGAAGATCGTGACCGCATTGCCAACGGTGTTTATTTCTATCGTCTGAAAGTGACGGCCGGAGGGGAGACGACCGAGGTGATTGAGAAGATTGCAGTATTGCGATAAGGGATAAGGATATACACTGCCTGGAACGGTCGGTGATAGAGACTAAAAAGAAGAGGGAGAAGCATGTCATGCTTCTCCCTCGTTCGGTTTCTCCGGAATCGTTCGATCTCCGTTGCCGGACTATGCGATCACCGGTCGTTCCCATATCGATTTTGTATTTCCAAGCCAGACCATCAGGATTTTCGGCGAGGTCAGTTCGGGATTATAGTGGACGGTGACCAGAGCCGATCCTGTAATGCCGTTGTAGTCCTTGTAGCTGACGCCGGTAACTCCTTCAAGTTCTTCAAGCACCTGACAGTACTCGACCAGGGCATCCTCATACGGTACTCCGACGACGCGACGTGTAATGGTGTAATCATCGTCCAGATCGATCCATCCTCCCACAACACCTGCGGTAAACAGAAGGCTGAATCCAAAGAGGCTTATCAATGTATAGCGAGCCAGTCGTGTTCCTGTAGTCATTCTCTATCTCCTTCGGCGGTCTGTGCATTCATCGTTGTAGCTGCGGGTAGATACCAGGTTATGAACGAATCACATGACTTGCTTGTTGCATGAAGGTTCAATTTGAATTCCCTGATAGAGAACGTTTCGTTCTTGAACGGAACATATCAGCGACAGCACTTTGTGATTTCTTTGTGTACTTGGTGACGTTGTGTTGTTTGACCACAAGACATAAAGGACACGGAGAGATCGCCAAGTAGGGGGATATCCTTGTATATCGCCCTGTCCACGTTAAGGGGGGGCATTCTCCGGTACTCCTTAAGGGCAGGGCTGTTAAGTTCTGAGGAACAAGCGGAAGAGTTCTTTGATTTTGTTGGCGAAGCGAATGGTGGCATGTTTGATCGAGTCGAAGCCGTGGGAGCGATAGAGATTCAGTGCAATCGTTTTCAAGAGCGACAGGTTTTCCGGTGCATTGGCTCCGGCAATAGCATTGCGATCCTCATGTTGGATGACATTCTTGACCCAGTGCAGACGGTTCTCAATCTGCCAGTGGGATTGGATCAGGCCTCCGAGTTGTCGTGCATCAAGGTCACGACGGCTGCTGATGTAGGAGTGCGTGGTCCATTCCGGCGAGGCATCAGCGGTTGTCGAGCCGACGGTGCGCCGTCGTTGTACCCGCACGAATGATCGCAGACTCCGCCACTCGGTCGCAAGATCTGTCAGGGGCTCATCAATGTGCCAGAGGGAGATCCGGCGTTCTTCTCTGCGTCCGTGTGCCAGGGTCGAGAGTTCGGCATAATCCTCTGCTGGACGATCCTCCATGTAGGCCAACAGCCTGTGATAGACCGCCTGTTGGTTCGACTTGAGGCTCAAGAGGTAGTCATTGCCGGTGTCAATGATCTGCCGTACCGTTTTTTTTGACAATGCAGCGCGTCGAGACTGAAGGTGACGCCCTGGAGTCCTAAGGCAGCGATCAACTCAATGACGGTGGGCTGTTCGCTGGTCTCGGCATTGGCATAGCGTCGTAGCGACAGGACCGTTCCCTGAGCTTGAGCGAACGCACTGACGATGCAGGTGAAGTTCTGATAGCGCGTGTGTGCATCACTGACGGTCGAGGCCAGTGCTTTACCGTCAAGGCAGATCAGGCTGTCATCCGGTAGTTCGACAATGGTCTTAGCCCATCGGCAGAAGGCATCGCAGAGAGCGGAAAAATCGACTCCTCGGAGGATCGTGCGAATGGTCACATGCGATGGCATCGCTTCACGTTGGATGCCAAGTTGGTTGCGAAGTTCCTCGGCATTGGCCTGCAGAAATGTGGCCAGTTCACGATAGGCGTAGCAACCGCTCATCATGCCCATGATCAGCATTGCCAGCAGTTCTGCCAGGCCGTAGCGTTTGCCTTGGCCACGACGGAAGTCCGGAACTTCCGACAAATATGTCAGTAGTGATGCCGACATCTTGATGTTTCTCGCAATTCTACTCCTTTTTTAGAACTTAACAGCCCTGCCCTCAAGGGGGGAGGTCTCTACAAGTTTGTTCTCTTCCAGGCAAATGGTTCTGGCGTCCGGAAAGGCTGCGAGGGCGCGTTCATAATCGTGGGTGGCGATGATGAACAGGTTCTCAGGCGTTCGTCTTGAAGCCAGAAATTCGAAGATCTCGTCGGTCGTTGTCGGGTCCAGATCGCCGGTCGGCTCATCGGCCAGAACAATTTCGGGTGAGCTCGAGAGTGCCCGCGCAACACCGACCCGTTGAGCTTCTCCGCCGGAGAGTTGATCCGGGTGCTTCGATCGCAGGTGACTCAGTCCGATGTCGGCAAGAGCCTGCAAGGCAAGGCGGTTGATCTCCCCGGCCGCTTTCACCCGGATCGAGAGGGCAAAACGCATGTTCTCGTAGACGTTCCTGTCGTCAAGCAACCGGTC
>CBFGQN010000123.1:0-8998 GCA_965650895.1 uncultured Ignavibacteria bacterium
CGCCGGGGAAAGACCCGCGCACCCGCCCTCTGACCCTTGCCGATGCCGAGCGGAGTTACCGGGGATATAACAAGCCCTACAAGGTCGGCTATCTGAACGATTCGACCCGACGCTATGAGATGGTCGGTCGCACCGGAGGAGACCCGGGGGGAGGAGCGCGCATGGTGGTCCTTTCGGGCGGGAAGGATGGGCCGAACCCGACGTATGATGCCTACTACTCGGCAGCAGCCGACGGGATGACGGCGGGAAATGTCTTCGGGCGGGGCGGCATTGTGGAGAACTGCACCGGAACAGGATGGGATTGCTACCTGACGGCAAACCCGGAATGGTTCAACCTGCAACAGGGGATTGCCATTCTCCTCGAAGGCGGTCCCTACATCCCGAACGACGACACGACGCTCAGCGTGCAGTCTCTCGCCACCGACGAACACCAGACGGCCCTCCACATCTGGCCGAACCCGGTGCGTGATCTGCTGCACGTCGCATGGCGGGGCGATCTGCAACGCCCCCCGGGACTGTTGCGGGTCTACGACATGAACGGACGGCTGATTGTCGAGGGACCGGTCGAGGCATGGCGGGGGGAAGCCCTCTGGCGGTGCGGGTCGGTCCCTCCCGGCGGCTACCTTCTGGTCATCTGCGACCGGCAGGGGGGCATTCTGGCACAAACGACCGTCATCAAACAATAGATACGAGGATACCGAGGCTGGAGGTTTTTTACTCACCAAATGCACATGGAGGCATTCATGAGAAGAACGCAGAGATTATGCGTGTGGCAATGGATGGTTGTTCTGACAGTGACCGCAGCGACCGTCGGGGCGGATCACCTGCACGGCCAGACCGGGCGGGGCATCGGCGCGGATACCGGCACCCTTGTCGCCCCGCCGATGCTGCGGATGTGGAACTGGCCGGATACGGTCTTCCTGACCGGGGCCTACGGGACGGCGGAACTGCTGACCCCGAGCGGGAAGGCGGCGGACATCTGGGACTTTCTGGACGCGATGGGACTGTCGCTCTACGTGACGCATCTCTATCACGAGCCGAACAACACGACCGACTCGCTGCGGTGGCTGCGCTACATCGACACGTTAAGCTGGAGCGCGGATGTCGTCAGCGGTCACCGGTTCACGGTCTACGATGCGGGGATATTGACCGACCAGATGGGACAGGGTCGTGCGGTAGAGTTCTACCCGTTCGACTCGGTGCAGTCGGTGTGGTTCCCGTTCCGGTTTATGGAACGGCAGGGAGGAGCGAACCGGACAAATAAGTACGGTTATGGTGGTGCCGATAGCAACAAGACCGAGAGATTTTACAACACCACCAACACCACCCCCGGCACGGTGATTGCCGAAAACATCGCCTTCAACCAGTGGGACAACGATGCCATGAGGATCAACCGCTGGCCCTCGCAGGGGGGAGAGCCGATGGCGCAGGTAGTCGACCGCTGGTTCTGGGACGATGCCGCCCGGGGAGACCCGCAGGGAGGGCCGAGGATCGATACGGTGTACTACGTCGTTGTCGCCGGGCATCTCTTTGAAGGTGGAACATCGCTCGATACCGATTCACTCCTGAAGATCGACATTATCTACGAGGTGCCGCAGGGGGCGAAGTTCCATCCCGGTGTCGGGCCGACCACACAGACCGCACCGACGGACACAACCTTCCCGGTGACGACGCTGTATGTCAGGAAGGTGGACCTTTACCCGGATACGTCAGTATTTCCGGTTAACTGGGACGAGTACCATGAAGTCGTTCTCCCGATTGATCTCCGCTATCTGGCCAACGGTGCATGGGGGCCGACGAAAGATTCCAGCGATTGCAGCCGACGCTTCGACATCCGCGTCACGTGGCTCGGCGGTGAACAGCTTGCCGTCAGGAGCATATCGCTCCGCGACATCCACGGCCAGCTTTCGCTCGGCACCGATGTGACCGCAAAAGCGTGGCGGCAGCAGCGGATCAACCTCATGCGCCGCCTTCTCTACGGGGCCAACAACTACAGCCTGCCGGAGGATTCCCTCCGCCGCGCCTGGTTCGGCCTCTACCCCGGCGAGGAACAACACGCCACCGCGTGGGCCGGGATGGAGACCATGATTAACATCCTGCGGGATACCTTCAACGTCGCGCGCCCCGGCTTTCCCGGTGAGCGGGATTCGGTCGGCACGTGGAGTGCCCAATACTTCCTCAACGACATGTTCCACCAGCATTCCCTCTCCACGCCGGAGTTCGTCGGTGTCGAGACCTACCTCTGGACACTGCCGTTGCAGGGGACCGATTCGATCCGGCAGAAAGACGGCTTCAACCTCCGGTACGAGGAGCTTCCCAGCATCCGGGAGGAGAACGGCGGGCGTTTCAGGATCGGAGAGATCGATCTGGACGACCCGACCTCGATTGAAGAGTACGAGAAGACCCTGCAACGGAGCGTCGTCGGGCGGTACATGCCTTCCTGGGATTCCCTCTCCCCGACGCTGTGGCAGAAACGCTGGGGGCGGCTGCACCATCTTGGCGATGCCGCCCGCATCTCCCGGGCGACCGGACGGCGGCTGATCCAGTTGCCGAGCGTCAACAGCAATCTGGACCTGCAACTCTACGAGGACAGCACTGGCGTCTGGCATCTCGACACGCTGATCGGCCACATCCCGACCGAGGCGGAGTTGCGCATGGTCACGAATCTCGGCCTTGCCTACGGCGCGAAAGGGGCGGTCTACTGGTGGTTGACCTCTTCGGCCAACGCCGCGCTGGTCGATACGTTGCAGCCGAACGGGGATACGATCTGGGGGTTATCGATCTGGGCCAACGGGACGAAGATCGAGGGGTTCCACTACGGCGGCGGCTTCGGTCCGGTCGGCTCGGAGTGGGACAAGCAATGCACCAACGACACCGTTCGGGACTTCGACTCGGCGTGGACGTTCCACCGTGGGACGGCGTGGCCGCTGGTGACGATCCCGGATATGTATGTCGGCTTCGGTGTGCGGACGCGTGCGATGAAGCGGGTGAACCAGCGTTTGCGGGAGATCGGGAAGAAGATGATGGACCTGACATGGCGGGAGAGCTATTCGGTCCACTACACGACCGAATGGCCGCTGGATACCGCGCACCCGGAGATGTTGCAGTACAAATCCCGCCCCTTTGATCCCGACGAGATCATTCAGGAGGTGACCGCCGAGCATCCGGTGACAGGGGCGAAGGATTCCGCATGGGCGACGTTTGTCGAGATCGGGCTGTTCGACCCTGTCACCGACACGACCGGCGGGGTCTACGATCCGCTGAAGACAAAGCACTATGTCTATCTTGTCAACCGCCGGGCGTTCCAGCGACCGGACTGGATCAGCGATACGACGGCGCGGGGGCGCAAAATGGACTCGCTGGCCGAGTCGCGGCTGATTCACATTCGCTGGAACCTCAAGCACCCGGATTCCACGCAGTACCCGCTGATACGGGTGCGCGAAATCCTACCCCCGTCGGACACCATCCCCCTCATTGGCCCCCGGCATGTGCTCGATACGGTGATTTCAGGGGTCGATTCCGTCTCCTCCATCCTGCTTTCGGCAGGGTCTGCTACGTTGCTCGAAGTCAGTTTCCCGACGCCCGACACGACGCTGCTTGCCGGTGATCTGCGGTGGCCGGGACAAAAAAAGCTGATTTGGGACAAATTTCGCTATTATTCTGTGTACGGAACCACGCGACCGGACGGCAGCGGCGGTACCGTGAACGTCATCGCCATGCGGATGTCCTATCCGATGGCCGACAGCACCGGCTCCATCGTCTGGATTCCGCAGGAGTTCATCCTCTCCGATCCTCTCTTCCCGAACGATACGATTGTCACCGACAACCGCTTCCCTTCCTTCACGCTCCACCGGCAGGGCCTGACCACGTGGTTGAGTGCGGTCTGGACCTGTCACAAAACCGGCTCTTCCGGTGATCGGGAGGTCGTCCTGCGGAACGTCATGGTCAAGGATTACACGGACATCGTCAATCCTATCGGACAGCCTCCCCTTCCGCCCTACACGTGGGCAGTGTCACCGCTGCGGATCGTCGACTGGTATCGCGGACCCGACGCCGAACAGTGGGGAACACCAGTCGTCGGCTTTACCCACGGCGGCGTCATGATCGCCTGGTCCGACTCCTCCCTCGGCATCGTCGGGCGGCTTTTTCCCAAAGACTTTACCACGTGGACCGGCGGGGCGTTCAATCCGACCTTCTCGGCGCGTGATTCGATCACATGGGCCGACAAGCAGTCCTTCGGCTACGCGGCGCAATATCCGAGCGTTCCGCCGTGGACACCACGGACCCGGACCGACTCCACCATCGGCATCACGTGGCGGCAACCCCGCCTGACGCGGGACGACATCCGCTACAACCGTCTCGTTCACACCGCTGCCGACGCGATGGTGAACCTCAATCCCGGCTCTCTTTCCATTGCCTCGTGGAATGCAAAACGGTGGTATCCTTCCATCGACATCATTCCCGATACCGCAACCGGCATTCAGCGGGAGGGGATCGTCTGGGAGGATGATTTCCAGTCGCTGAAGGTGGTCTACTTCCAGAGCCTGCTGACGCCGATCAGCGGGATCACGGCATTGAGCAACCGGGCCTATTACGTGGTCATGACCGACGATTCGGTCACAACGTGGCCGAACGGTGAAATCTTCCCGCAGACGGCGTTGCTGGGAGAGCACGACACGGCAAGCGGTGCGGTCGGCAGCGTACAGTTCGCGGTCGGGTATCAGGTGCCGAAGACGCCGCCGGACCTGTGGCAGGCGTTGGTCGACTGGGATTCGACGAGCTTTCGCAGCGGCTGGCCGCAACAGTACAGCTACGGCGGACGGCATCCGAACGTCGCGGCCAACCTGCAACAACTCTGGCCCCGAAACGCGATCCTCTATCAGGCAAACGATGTCGGCGGAAGCGACTCGACACTCCGAACGTCGCGCCAGTTCTTTGCCAAGCACGCCCGCCCGGTCGGCTATGCGGCCTCGGGTCGGGATGTCCGCTTCCGCATCGACGATTCTTCCGGCACCGGCTTCCATGTCCTCTTCTACGATCCGTGGTTTGCCGACGCGCACAACGCGGCAGGACTGCCGATGGTCTACCGTAGCGCAACGCTTGCGGTCACCGACAGTATCGGGCAGGTGGCCGGTCTCTTCCGAACCGACGGTTTTGCGACCTCGGACAGCGTGACAATCGGGTGCCGTCTCTTCGCAAGCTTTCACGGAGACTCGGCCCTCGCTGCTGGTGAGCGTGTGGACCTGATCGTGGAGCTTGTCGACTCAGTGACCGGGGACGTCGTGGCGGAGCTTGATTCGATCACGGTCTCGGCTGCCGAAGATGAAAGCGCGTTGCAGATCGAGCGGACGCTGGACCTGTTATCGGGAACATATTACGTCCGTCTGCGCTTCGCCTCCCCGTCGTTCCCGTCGGAGAGCGTGGCGTATGACTGTCTCTATCCGGTGGCGGAGGTGGCCGGATGGATCGCCAATCCGCTTGCGGCCAAAGGTGTGCGACGACTGGCGGGGGATGCGGAAGCGGGATTGCGTGTCGCAGCCCAGCCGAACCCCTTCACCGGGGAGACGGAGATACGGTTCTCGGTTGGTCGCAACGAACACGTGACATTGAAGGTGTATGATGCCTACGGGCGTGAAGTCCGCTCCCTGATCGGGAAGGAATTTTATCCGTCGGGCCGCTACGCCATAGCGTTATCGGGGACGGACTTGCTGTCAGGAACCTATCTGGTGGAGCTGCGCACCCTGAACGGGCGGGTCGCGGAAAAGATCATCCTGCAACGCTGATCCCGCAGGGTAGCGATAGTTCATCACAACGGGCGGTCCGGATGTCCGGGCCGCCCTTTTTGTTCTCGTAGGGGAAGGGGTGCGGCAGACCGCTTTGTTGCCACCATCCGGCAGGAGACGATGCAGGGATCGCCCGTTAGTTCCAGGCTACTGCCCACGGTGGCCGATTGCCTAGGGCAAACCCCCACACCCCGCGCGCACGGAGCTGGCGGTGATGGTGGTGCCGGAAGCCCCGCTTCGCGGCCAAGGCTTGGCTCTGGTCGTCCGTCGTCGCCTTTCGCCCCGCTTCCCTGCGGTCGCCGGGGCTGACGGCTCCTCTCTCCTCCCGCCGCTGGCACCTTCGCCGCGCCCCGCGCAGTTCACTACTGTATTGTCTTTACCGGAGATCATGGATGTTACCGAAAGAATGCAATGACTGTGAAATGAGGCAGGGGCGGGGAATATTCCCTCTTGACAATATTATGAAGAATCGCCTATAAGATGTACATAACATAATAACTCGATGGTTCTGGAGTCGCGCCACGGCGCATCATGGCCATCTATTACAGTGAAGGGTAACAGAAGAGGAGTGCTCCATGACTATAGAGAACAATTTTGAATTCGGCGGCATTGGCGTAAAGCTGGTGATGAGAAACAACAAGGTTACGGTCATTTCAGTCGTTGGCGATACGCCCACGCCCGCCGCCAAGTGGGCGGGTATACAAGCTGGTGACGTGATCGTGAGCGTCCATGGCGTACCTCTCACCGGCAAGACACTTCATGAAGCCGCCGCCCTCATACGCGGCGAGCCGGGGACGTATATCTTCTTGATCGTCGCGCGTGAAGGGGAAAAAGGCCGGAAGAACATCCACGCCCGACGCGCGAACATCAAGATTAGCAGGCCGGAAATGACAGGAGTTCTGAGGAATGATACAGTGAGGGTGATGAAAGAAATCATCTACGGCAAGAATGTGAGCAGTGTCTCGATCGGTGACGCCCGGGTGGAAGTCAATGCCGACGGCAAACAAGTTACCGCCTATACCAGCAATGGCATTGAAATCAAATCTCCTGTCGCAGACGCTAAAAAGGGATTCAAGGTCAGTATATGCAAGGCCTTTAATGCTGTGGTGCTGAATGGCGTGGTCATCGAACAAGGGGTGGACGGCCACCTCATCATCACCACCGATGCAACAGTGATCCATAAACCGGTTCCGGTGAATAGTCTTTCCGGATCGCTCTGAAGATTGGCCAGTAAATGGCCGACGGATCGGTGTTTGTGGGCATGAGTGCTGATGGTACGCATCATATTATGCAATGCCGCACGATCGAAGTACGACGGTGATATTCAACGAAGCTGTGAAGGGGGTAATTGAACGCCCGGAAAGCACTCGGTCACAACGACTGGCAAATGCCATCGTTTGGGAACCTGACCATCCTGTATAAAAACAGGAATAAAGGAGCACTCAAAGGCACCTTTAACCAGGTCATCCAAGAACCCGGAGTCCGTAAAGAGCCGGGACTCCGTTCCAGGCGACCGCCCACGGTGGCCGATTGCCTACGGCTGCGCCTATGGCAAACCGCCACGCCGCTGTATGAGACCATGCTGGAGATACGGCTTGCGGGGGAAATATCCTGATTTAGATATTGTAGAGACTATACACTGGCATGGGGTATCAGGAAAACTCCATCAATCAGGATGCGGATGTGGCGTCGGATAGGGTGGTGGGAGGATAGGTAGGAACTTTTTGAAAGTTGATTTAGCTTCCCGAACTACTAATAGCCTTCATTTCGTTCAAAGCTTTCTTTATATGAGAACGCAACTTAGAATGACATTCTTTGATATGAATATCATAAGAGGTTGGAACTGGCATCAACTTTTCTTTATCTTCTTTTTTTTTGCATTCATTGATGCGCGAATAGCTGAATCTCGCGTATTCAATACCCGATATGCCTAATAATTCACCAAAACACCTTGTGACTGTATTGAACAACCTTGCCACACGTTCATATGCAGTTGTATTACTCTTAACCTTGGAGGCATATTCTTCAAAAATATCAGATTCTATTAGCTCGTCGATCAGTTCTTCCCATTGATTTAAGATAGTTCCGATTCCGCTTGCTAAAGTAAGGATGGAATTCTTGAAATCCTCTGAACCCCCATCTAATATATCATTATATTGATTTTGATAAAGGTTGGTGTGCTTGATAATCTGTTCCCGCAATAGATCAATCTCTGTTCCAATCTTTTCACATGGGTCTTGCAGTATTAAAATACGACCTCTTTCAATCCGACTTTTTTGTGTTAGTGTATGACCTAGGCTAACACCTGAACGATTGATTGTCTTCGCGACTAGTGTGCCAATAAATGATACAGCAACAAGTTGAAGGACTTTGAAAAGCATGTCGCTATTGTCGGAGCCTGACCATAAATTGGAGATAACTAGAATGAGGTGCCCAATTTCTGCTCCGAGAATTAAGAGAAGAATAATGTCCAGCCACGTAAGCTCTACAACATTGTAAATGCTACCAAGCCTCATGCCACTATAGCTAAAAGAGGGTTAAAAAAATGAGAGTCTCATGTATAGAGACTCTCTTGAGGAGGGCTATTCTGTGATGCTATGAAATCTCGAAAATCTCATCAAATTTTCGATCATATTCTGCTCTCTCGCTTTTTGGCACCGCCTCAGAATTGATCATTGAATCAATTCTCTTTTTAGCCACTAAGACTGTAGCGGCTGGAGAGATTTCGGAGAACTTTATCACGTTCCAAATATCACCGTATTCATAAGGCCAATGCTTCCCGATTTTTTTCAATGTATCTACCATCGTTACCATTGCAACACCAGCCTCTATGCCATCAAAATCAAGCACAAGGCTTACTCGATTGGCAAAGGCTTCTTTTAAAGCTTCTGCCACCTCCTCGTAGGTGATTTCAGGAAACATTTTCAAGAACACTTGATCTTCCATCCTAACACTCTTGTTATATATTGAACTTCTTTGAAAATGAAGTGTATGGGAGCACTTGGTGCAACATCCATTCGTCTCCCTTTCTGGCTCGTATATTCCACATAATCTCTGAAATATTTTCTTCAAAAGCCCTTGCTTCCTCGCCACAATCCTTCTCCTCAAAACCGCAAAACCAATCTACAAAAAACACGCCCCCATTTTCGATCACGACCCCGCCAAAATCAAGCCCTATAACTGACAGATTTTGAGAAGGCTTGTTTTGCCCGAAG
>CBFGQN010000124.1:0-8851 GCA_965650895.1 uncultured Ignavibacteria bacterium
CAGATGTCCCGGTCTTCAACGAAAAACCGGACAGGGTCGGGAAGTTGAAGGGGAGCCGGTTCCGTTGTTACGCTGAGATCGGAAAGGTCAAGAGAAGGAACGGATAACGGGGGCAGATCGGCAAGATGACCGTGCCACCCCAGCACAACGGGACAGAGCCACGTACTTCTGATTCCGAATGTGCGGATTTCGCCGGAAGGGGAAAGCAGAAATCCTGAAAAATATCCATCCCCTTTGACCCTCGGCAACAGGAAGGATGGACCCGCAGACCCGTCCTCTTCAAGGAGATACGCAACCGAAGTATAGTAGTGCGTGGGAGGTGTCAGGACATTGTCGAATACGATCTCTTGACGGGATAAGGATCCGGTTGCTGTGGTGTCGACTCGTTCAGCAAGGATAATTGCGGGCCTGTCCGGAGCCGCCATGGAGAGACTGATTATGGTGTTGTCCTCAACCCCTCTGATCTTCTTGCCCCATCGAACTCTCCCATCCTTGTCGAATGCAACGACAATATCCCGGCTGCAATCGGAAGAAGCGGAGTGTCCGGAGGGGGAATGCAGAAGAAATCCATTGTGCCAGGGAACAAGGGTTGCCGAAAAGCTGACCTGTTCGATTCCAAGCTTCTGTGATGAAAGAATGGTTCCTTCCGAAGAAATCTCCACGAGGATGTAGCGTGCAATGTCCGGAGTCCGGGTTCTCGTTATGCCGAGAACGACGGTCCGCCCATCCTCAAGTGGAACGGCCGACAGGGCTGTGTTTTCCGGATCCGCTTTCCATCGCAGACTCCATTGAACAAAACCATCCCGGTTGATCCTGACAAGAAGAGCGTGCTCTAGATGTAAGCTCTTGCTATGAGCACTTCCCGTAAGGAGTACTCCACCATCGGAAGCGGCGGTTGCGGAGAAGATCCAGTGAAACTCGAGACTGTCGCTTTTCAGTACTCTGCCCCAGACGACGGCACCGTTTTGATCAACCTTGACTACGGATGTTCCGTCGACTCCCGAGCTTGAGCCGACGAGTACGACGGCATCATCCGCTGTTCGAACCGACGAGATCAGATTCCCCTGACCGAAGCGGTATCCCCAGAGCATGGAATCGTTCCCGTCAAATCCGGCCAGAGCCAGATAATGACCTCCCCAGGTTGCACACGAGTGGGGCATTATGACTCCGTCAGTCATGCTGAGCAGATAGCCGCCCCCTTTCTCAGGTAGGGCGGAGCTAAGCAGGGCTTCATTAATCTCAACGAAGTTGTTCGACTGGGCTCTGGAACGGAGCGAAGGGAGAGCAAGTAACAGGAGAATTGGAAGAAGGCTGCGCATGTCTCAGGTGACGGTGGTTTTTGTTTGACGACATCAGGTCGCACAAAGTACGCGCGGTCACCGGTTTGCAACAGGATAATGTTTCTCCTTAGTGGATTCTTCGTGTCCTTTGTGCCTTTGTGGTGAATCCGGCCTACAGGAAGATCCACCACGAAGGCACCCGCCGTGGCGGAGACACAAAGTAATCACAAAGCGGCAAGAGGATTACGATCCCGGCTGGTAGACCACGAGTCCTCCAAGTTCATTGCCGATATAGAGCTCGCCGTTTGCCCCGAATGCGATTCCCTCCGGTTGCGGGTGGATCGATTTGTCCAGTTCGTAGGCGGCCAGAAGCTTTCCCGATGAGGAGACCTCGATGATCGCCGGATCGTTGGAGGAGAGGATGAAGTATGATCCGCTCTTCGGATGCCGCTCGATCGCCGACGGCTTGAAGTCGTTGTCGCCGGTCATTCCCAGAACTTCCTTCACGTCCATGACGATCCGGGGTTCGCGGACGATCTCTTTGCTCTGGAGCGAAAAGGCGTAGACAGTCTTCTCCTCTCCGTCGGTGTAGTCCTTGCCCGGATACTCCTTGCAGACGATCAGCAATTCATTCTCCGAAGGATTATAACAGAGCCCCTCAACGTCGAACTTGCCGGTCAGATCGGTTTTGTATTGCTCGAACTCCACGTTCCCCTGATCCTCGCCTTCACTGAAGGCAAAGATGTCCCCCTTGCTGCTGATCAGATAGAACGTCTCCTCCACGACCGCGATCCCTTCAAAGTCCTCCTCAAGTCCCCACGACCCGACACCCCAGCGCTTCACGATCTTTCCTGAAGTCGGGTCGAGCTCGTAGACGATCCCCTGCTCGTCATGATGACCGAAGAGGCGTCCGTCGGGACTCATTGCCAGGCCGGAAATCTCCTTCAGCGATTCGGTCAGTTCAAACGTTCCGCTCGGGTTCGCCAGATCGTACTTTGTCAGGAGAGCCGAGGGATCGGGCACATTCTTTGTTCCGGTCGGTTCTTCCCGTTCCGTCACGGTCTTGTCACCTTCGTTTTCGTCCTCCGGCTGGTCGGCGTTGCCGCAGCTTGTCAGGAGCAGGGTTGCCAGAAACAGGCACAGTCCCTGCCGGAGGCCGGTGCGATCCGTTCGGATGCCGTTGAACAGTGCTTTTGCGGTCCTCATGTATTTACTCTCTGTCTGTTATGGTTACCGGTAATCCGTCTTTCGGACGGAGCGTGATCGAGGGATAGAGTTCCGGTCCCGTCTCCGGTCCATACTCCAGCCTTGTCCGCTGCGCAATCGTCGCCAGAATCAACGCCCCTTCCATCTCCGCAAAGGCATAGCCGATGCAGAGTCTTGGCCCTCCGCCGAACGGGAAGTATGCGTAACGGGGGAGAGATGCCTCGAACTCTTCGGTCCAGCGCTCCGGCAGAAATTCCTCCGGTCGTTCGAACCGGCGTGAGTCGCGATGGACGATCCACTGGCAGGCGAAGACCTGGGATCCGGCCGGGATGTGATATCCTCCGACTTCCCACGAGTCGATGTTTTCTCTTCCGACCCGCCATGCCGGCGGATAGAGTCGCAGGGTCTCCTTTACCACCTGTCTGGTGAACCGGAGGTTCGGCAAATCCTCAACCGTCGGACTCCTTCCTTCCAGAACTTCCGCCAGTTCCCGCTCCAGCAGTTCTCTCTTCTGCGGATTGCGTGACAGAAGAAGGAAGGCGAAGGTCAGGAGATTTGCCGTCGTTTCGTGTCCGGCCAGAAAGATCGTCACGCACTCATCCAGCAGTTGCTCGTCGCTCATGCCTTTCCCCTCGTCGTCCTTTGCCGCCAGATACATGCCGAGGAGTGTCGGATCATCTTCCGGCGTGATCCCCGAGGCGCGGCGTCTGCGGATGATCTCCAGAATAATCCCGTCCAGTTCCCTCTTCGCCTTTCGGAAGCGGAGTTTCATCGGACGGGGAAGCCAGTCGAAGAGCATGTAGCCGACCGACTGATAGTCCATGAATCGCTCAAGCGCGATCTCCAGAATCTTCCCGACTTTTTCCTCCTGTTCGGTCCCGATATCTGTCCCGAACAACGTTGATGTCACGATCTCCAGCGTCAGGGCCATCATAGCTTCGTGAACATCCAGGGAATCTTTTCGGTTCCATCCGTCAAGCATCCTCCCGGTCTTCTCCACCATCACGCGGCCGTATTCCTCGATCCGCTTTCTGTGAAATGCCGGTGCGGCCAGTCTGCGCTGACGAAGCCAGAACTTCCCCTCGCTGGTCAGCAGTCCGTTGCCGAGCGTCTCGGCGGCCAGATGGAGAAGTCTTGGCTTCACGAAGTTCCGGTTGTCGGTCACCAGCATCCGCTCGATATCGTCCGGATCGTTGATCAGGTAGATGTTGATCCGTCCGACATGCAGGTAGACGATGTCGCCGTACTCCCTGACCGACCGACTGAAGAAATCCAGAGGATCGGCGGTCATCTTTCGGAAGTGACCGAGAAATCCGCGTGCGGGAGGGGATGGGGGGAGCTGCTTTGTTATCTGTTCCATGTCGAGCTCTGATTGTCTGGAGAGTATTGGTCGTGGAAGATAGAAGAATCGGGGGAAAGGGTACGGGGAGACAATTGTTGCAAGCTTACCTCTCAGAGCCGAGTGCTTGTAATTTCGATTTGCGATTGCCGATTGTCGAAATCTCATGGCTGAAAGCCGACTACTGAAAGCCGATTACTGACCTCCCCAAGTTCCCGGCTCCACTGAATTCTCTAATTTTACACCGCGGTTCAAAGTATGAATCGATGCTCTCCGGAAATTCTATCATGATGACCAGTATCCGTTCGCTTCTCTTCACCCCTCTGTTGCTTCTGCCGACTCTTGTCTCCGGTCTTCTCGCCCAGGAGCGGGAGTCGGTGGTGATGCACTTCCCGATCATCGATATTCCCGAACCGGGAGGGGGTTCTTCTCTGCTGATTGTCGGGGCGGGAAAAGATCATGGGCTGACGGTCGACAGCCGGGGAGAGGTCTGGAGTACCTACATGGAAGGGACGCCCGGACGGGGAGGAAAGCTGATCGGCTATGCCGAAGTGCGCGATGTGGAAGATTCCACGGCGTCGGTTGCCTTCACTCCCGTCGAAGGGGAGTTCGAAGTGATGATCGCCGACCTTGTTTCCCTCCCCGCGCTGATTCCGGTTCGCGAAAACAGATCGGTGATCTTCGAGCTTCAGGCCCTCGCGATCGACCTGACCGACGAAGCCGGACAGTCATTCTACTCATTTGGTGATGTCGTTGCCGACGATTCTCCGGAATACGAACGGAAGATGCTGGAGCGGATGCTGGCGACGATCCGGGCGACCGGAGAAGAGTTCCTGTCGAATGATTCCCTCGATTCCACATTCACCCTGCCCCAGACCGGAGGACGCTTCGAGGGAGTCGGAATGCTGGAGGGGATGACCCGGTCCTCCACTGATGATGTTCTCGCCTTCCTGAAGTTCGTCCGCTCCTATCCCGGCAACTACATGGGGGTCACCTGGAGTCTGGCCGAGATTTACGCCACCTGGATTCTCAACAACACGCCGATATCATCGGGCGATCTGCAGGAGTTGCTGATACATGCTCCGGACGATCAGGAGCGGGACCGGCTGATACGTTTTCATGCCGAGGATATACGAAACGGTTCCTTCCTTTACGACTGGATCAGTACTGCCGAGGAGTGGGGACTGGAGGGGCGGGGAGAGGACGCCCGGAAACTTGTCGCCATTGCGTTGAGGGGAGCGGAGATTCTGGAAGATGAGGAAGCGGTCGGTTGGGGACTTTTCGTCGAGGGACGTATCGCCGAAATCGGACTCGATTATGCCGCCGCCGCCGATTGGTACGCTCAGGCGGAGGAGGTCTTTGAACGGACTTCGGAGAAGGGGCTCTCGTTTGCTCTGAACAACCGAGGCTCTGTGCTGATCAATCTGAGTCGCTACGAAGAGGCGCTGGCCGCATACGACACGGCCTACCGGATCAAGCTGACGCGCTACGAGGAGGAAGGGTCGGGTGAGGCGGCCGAAAGCCTGGCCCACACCCTCAGCGGACGTGCCCGGGTCTTGAATGCACTCGGCGACTACGAGACGGCCCTTGCCGAATATGAGAGGACAAAAGTCCTGTACGCCGATGCCGGAACCGCCACATCCGAAAGCAACACCGCCTGGTCTCTCCTCCGCATCGCTGACGTTCTGAACAGCCTCGGCAGGTACGACGAGGCATTGCGGCGACTCGATACCGCCGTCGGTATCTACCGCCGGCTTGAGAACAGAAGCGGCGAGGCCGACGCTCTCGACGCCATCGCCTACCAGTACTCAAGCATGGGGAAGTATCGCGAGGCGGTGAAGAACTACGAGGAGGCCTACGAGGCACATCTGGAAATCGGTGACAAGCAGGGGGCCGGGTTCTCGAAGTCAAACGTCGGTCAGTCCTACTGGTCGCT
The DNA here is from genome assembly GCA_965650895.1 of uncultured Ignavibacteria bacterium. Lineage (GTDB taxonomy): Bacteria > Bacteroidota > Ignavibacteria > OLB7 > OLB7 > JAGWAZ01. The sequence continues at coordinate 5,762 of CBFGQN010000124.1, forward strand.
CGGCGACTACTTCAACGCAGAGAAGGCTCACCGGCTGGCGATCCATCTGCGGGAGGAGGCGGACGATCTTTCCGGTCAGGCCTACTCCTGGCATAAGCTCGGCGAGATGTTCCGCGAGAGCGGTGATCCGAACGGTGCGCTGGAGGCATATAACCGGGCGTCGGAAATCTACACGCGGCTCGGGGATCGCGAGAAGCAGGCGGAAGTCCTCTCAAGTGCCGGCGATGTCTATTACGGACAGAAGGTCTGGCACTCGGCGCTGGAGAAATATAACCGGGCGATCGAGGTGCAGCGGCAGATCGGTGCGCGGGATGCCGTGGCCACGACCCTCTACAACATCGGCAACGTCTACTACGGCGATCTGAAATATGACCAGGCCCGAAAGGCATACGACGAGAGTCTGCGGATCCGTCGGGAGATCGGCGACAGGCAGAACGAAATCTACAGCATGACCGGTCTCGGACTGGTCGGGTGGGTTCAGAGAGACTACGAAGCCGCCTATGACTACTTCGAGAAGGCTCTTGCGCTGGCCGAAGAACTTGAGAGTCGGGAGGATGTCGCCTGGTGCTGGTCGGTGATCGCAAAAGTGGACGCGATGAAGGGAGAGAACGGTCGGGCGGTCGAGAACTACGGGAAGGCGTTGGAGATCTACAGGGAGATCGGATATAAAAGCGGTGAGATCGACGCACTGCTCGGAATCGGGAATATCGAGATCGAACGGGGCGAGTTCGGCAAGGGACTGGAGAAATTTCGGGAGGCCGAGCGACTGGCGCGGGAGAGCAACAGTCGGACCCAGATTGCCGACGCACTGACGGCAACCGCCGGGGTCTATCTGCTGCTGGGGGAATTCGAGAAGGCGCTCGAGGTGGACCGGCAGGGGTTGGAGATCAGTCGGGACGTGGACAACGCCTGGGGAATCGGCTCGGCCTTCATCGGCATCGGCAACATCTACAACGCGATGGGGGATTACCGCCGGGCGGTCGAATACTACAACCGGGCCGACAGTCTCTATCGCGAGCTTCGCGATACGGTCGCCCGGGCTACGCCGATGAACAACATCGGCACCGTTCTGTTCTTCCAGGGAGATTATGATCGGGCACTCGATCAGTTTACCGGAGTTCTGAAGATCCTGCGGGATGCCGGACAGGAAGATGAATTCCTCGCCATCGTCATCGGAAACATCGGCGAGGTCTACTACGAGCAGGGACGCCTGAAGGAGGCCGAGACCTGGCTGAAGAGCGGACTGGAACTGGCCGATTCGCTGAACGCCCGCAGGGTCAGCGCAACGAAGCTGACGATTCTGGCCAAGACGATGATTGCGGCCGATCGACTGGATGAGGCGGCAAAGCATGGCGAACGGGCGTTGCAACTATCCGAGGAGATCGGTGAGCTTGAGCAGGTGGCCGAAACCAATTTCGTGATGGGAGAACTTGCTCTGCGAAGAGGAAATACGGGGGAAGGAGAAATCTATCTGAAGAAATCGGTCGAGGTCTCCGAACGGATCGGTTCGACCAAGTACCTGTGGCGTCCCCTCTATCATCTCGGCATTCTTCACCGTGACCGGAACGACCGTGAGGGGGCAATCGATTATCTGAAACGTTCGGTCGAGACGATAGAATCCCTGCGCGACCGGGTCTCCGGAGGAGAGGCGGCCGAAAAACTCTTCGCCTCCGACCGGATGAAGATTCAGGTCTACGAAGCCCTGATCGCCCTGCTGATCGAGAAGGGGGAGATCGAGACCGCGCTCGGCTATCTGGAGCGGAGCAGCAGCGAGGACCTGCGGGCCCGCTTCCGGAGTCTCGCGCCCGAGCTTGCCGATCCGTCGCAGAAGAAAATTCTGGATCAGGGACGGGAACTGAAGGCCCGCATCGACAAACTGGCCGAACAGATTGCTGTGGAGCGGGGGAGGGAAGAGGGGAGTGAGGAGAAAATCGAGAAGCTTCAGGAGATCATTTCGATTGCCGAGAGCGACTACATCCGCTTCGTCACCGAAACCGTTCGCGAACAGCCGGAGCTTCGGAACTATTTCAGCACCGGCGTCAATCCGATTGAACTGCGGCAGCGGAAGCAGAAGATACCGGAGGATGTCGCCGTCATCTCCTATCTCCTCGGCGAGAGTCAACTTTTTGTCTTCTTCGCCACATCCGACACGGTGATCGCCCGGGTGATGTCCACTCCCCGGAGCGACATCGAGTGGACCGTCCGGCAACTCTACTGGATGGTGGAGGCTCCGGACAGTGAGGAGGGAGAAGAGATGACTCCTGCGGATATACTCCCCTATGCCTCGGAACTCTATAACCTGCTGATCGCTCCGGTCGAGGATCAACTGGCCGGAAAGGAGAAGCTGGCGATCATCCCAAGCGGCGATCTGAACTATCTGCCGTTCGGTCTGCTGAGCAGTTCTCCGGACGAACCCCGCTACCTGATGGAGGATCATTCGATCTTCTACGTCTCCGACCTCGGCATCTTCCTTGAGGAGAAAGCCCGCGCCGACAAGCCCCACGTGGTCGCCTTCGGCAACGCCGACAACTCGTTGCCGAGCGCCGAGCAGGAGGTGAAGGATATCGCCTCTCTCTATCCCGGCGCAAAGGTTTATCTGCGGGAAGAGGCAACCGAGGACAAGGCGAAGAACATGCCGGAGGAATACAACACACTCCATTTCGCCACGCACGGCAATCTGGACTACACGAACTTCGAGAATTCCTGGCTGACCCTTGCGGAGAACCCGGCCGCCGGAGAAGACGGACGGCTGACGCTGGAGGAGATCTGGGGTATCTCGAATCTGGCCAACTGTCGTCTGGTCACCCTCTCGGCCTGCAACACGGCCGTCAGCGAGGAGGTGGTGGAGGGATGGCCGATCAACCCGGCAAACGCTTTCCTGCAGGTCGGCGTTCCCCGGGTCGTCGCCACCCTCTGGCAGGTGGACGATAACGCCACGGCGATTCTGATGAAAGAATTCTACACGAACCTGAAAACCCACGGCTCGGCCGACGCGCTGAAACTGGCCCAGGCAAAACTGGCCGCGCAGGAAGAGTACGCCTATCCGTATTACTGGGCGCCGTTTGTGTTGCTGGGGGATTGGAGATGAGG
>CBFGQN010000125.1:0-8836 GCA_965650895.1 uncultured Ignavibacteria bacterium
AAGAGCGGTTCGGCACCCCATTCGGGCCGAAGCTGAAGCAGCTTCAATACCCGCATGCCCCCCCCCAATCACAACAATATCATATATCTGACTATTCATATTTCCTGCCGATTCAGCACTGAGTTTTCTTAAGAATTCCGGTTGACGGTGACATGTTTCACGTGGAACTTGCGACTTGCTTGCCGGAGCTTTCACTACTTGCCTATACAGAAACTGGAAAATACGGCATCGAGCACATCCTCATTTGTGGTCTCACCGGTAAGTTCTGAGAGGGGTTGCAACAGGCTCCGTAAATCGGTCGATATCAATTCCGTGAAAAGCTCTGAAGGGAGAGAAGCCGCATGGCTATCAGTAATGGGTTGAAGGATTTCCTTCAGGATAGAGTCAATGGAACGAAGCAAGAAGAATTGACGCTGGGAAAGAAGGAGCAGACGTGAGGTCTGGGCAGCCGTATAAAGCTCCGTCATGTTATCAAGGAGAGCCTCAATAGAATGACGTTGGAAGACAGAGACAGCAAAGTCAACGGAATTCACCGTTCCAAGGTCACTCTTAGTCAGAACAGGAATAAAACGAGGTTCGGGAAATGCGCGTGAGAGCCTGTCGATATAAAGAAATTCGTTCGTTCTGTCAGCATCAGACAGAGTGCCGTCAATCAGATAGAGGATGTGATCGGCCAGCGGAATCAGATCGTGCGCACGAGCAACTCCCTCGGATTCAATCGCGTCGGTGGTCTCACGAATTCCGGCGGAATCGAGGAAGTGGAGGACAACTCCGCGATGAAGAAGCCGCTCTTCAATATAGTCACGGGTGGTTCCGGGAACATCACTGACCAGCGCACGACTGTAGCCGAGGATTGCATTGAAAAGGCTTGATTTACCGGCATTCGGTCTTCCAAGAAGAAGGATACGAGGACCGCGTCGAAGGCGATCTCCAGTCCGGTAAGAAGCAAGGAGTTCGGCCACCTGGTGCCGTAACTCGTTCAGTGTAGCGAGGAGTCGATCGGTATCGAGCAGTTCATACCCCTCCTGAACAAAATCAAGCTCAAGTTCCATCAAAGCAAGGAATTCAACAATAGCTTGTCTGAATCCTTGAAAACGACGGGAAAGTTCACCGCCAAGTTGACGTTGGGCAAGATCCAGAGCAGCGTCAGACTCGGCACGAATTACTTCAGCCAGACCTTCAGCCTGAGCAAGGTCCATCTTTCCGTTCAGAAACGCGCGGCGCGAGAACTCGCCAGGTAATGCGAGACGACAGCCGGCATCTATACACAGACGGAGGACGGCCTCAACGATCAATGGATTTCCATGCAGGTGGAATTCAATCATATCCTCGCCGGTAAAGGAATAGGGGGCGACAAAACGGACGGCAAGAGGACGATCAAGGATTCGTTGTCCGTCAACAAGCCGACCGTATACCATGGAGCGCTGAGGAGCTGTTGACAAAGGACGGCCGTTCTCGGGAAAGAAAACCGTATCGGCAATATGAAAGACACCGGGTCCGCTGAGACGAACAACGGCAATGGCCCCTTCCCCCAGAGGTGTTGCACGTGCAACAATTGGCTGTGGATCAAGCATGAAAACCGGGAAACTGTTGGAACTCAGTGAAAAGCAACGTTGGGTGACGTGCGGAACCTACTCCGATTGTCGGGGTCGAATTTGCAGAAATGGCGTAGAATCGAGAAATGTGGTCGATGTCGCAAGTGCCTCGTCAAGTAATCGATCATACTCGGAAGAAAGGATTTCAGTAGCTCCCAGCGATTCCATGTGAGGATTAATGTATTGGCAATCGAGGAGAACGAAACCACGCTGAATCAGGTGTTCGACAAGATAAACCAGAGCGACCTTCGAGGCATCACGTCGCCGATGAAACATCGATTCGCCAAAAAAGGCACCGTTGATCGAGACGCCGTAAAGTCCCCCCGCAAGTTCACCCTGATGCCAGGCTTCAACGCTGTGTGCCAGACCGAGACGGTGAAGATTGATATAGGCCTCTTCGATTTCGGGGGAAATCCAGGTCTCGTCGCGCAGCAGAGCACAGGAATGAATAACTTCGGGGAATGCGGAATCAAACCGGAGGGTATATTCGCCGGAGCGCACTACCTTTGCAAGAGAACGGGAGACGCGCAGATCCTCAAAGCGAAGGATAGCCCGCTTCTCGGGCTTGAACCAGGCAATCTCTCCTTGACGATGTTCGGCCATGGGAAAATACCCTTCGCAGTAAGCCGACAGGAGTAATTCGGACGTCAATACAGGACCTTCCATAGGGCCATATAGGTTAGAGTAAAAAGTTGAGCTATGAAGAACGAACAGAGACTCATACACCTTGGTATCGTACTGCTGTTGTCGGGCACACTTACGAATTCCTGCCGTGGCCAGACCGAAACTACGACAGAAACAGGAAAACCGCAGCAGGATACGATCACTGAAAATTCTTCTCCTCCCCAAGTGCCCGAACAGCCTTCCGTATCGCTGAGTATGTATGAGTACGAAGTAGTTGACACGGCCGAGTTCGTCACGTTCCGACTGTATGTGAGGAACGGATCGGACAGTCTGGTTGTTCTCGACCGGGTGGAACCGAGTTGCGGTTGTATCCTTGCAACAATCCAGAAAAGCTTTGCCCGCAAGGAGCAGGATGGGGAAATCTATGTGGGTCTGTCAACCAAACGTATGAGCGATACGCAGCCCTACACGGTCGACGTCTACACGACACAAAACCCCGATAGTCCGATGCGACTTTATATCCGAAAGAAAACCACAGCAGTTGAACCTGAGGAACACAGAAATTAAAAGAAGAGACCATGACCCGTTGTCAAACTGTCCTCGCACCCTGTCTACTTATCCTTCTCTCACCGGTGCTTCTCGGCCTGATCAGTGTCGGCTCACCCGTCCCCTCTTTCAGTATTGAAGATCAGTTTGAAAAGGTGTGGAAGAACTCGGATTACAACGGGAAACCGGCTCTCTATGTGGTTTGTGATCAGGATGCATACGACTACGTGGATAACTGGACAAAACACCTGGTCCCGAAATACAAGGACAATATTCACTTCGTCCCTGTGGCCGACGTTACCTCCGTTCCGGGTTTCCTCAAGGGATACATCCGCGGGAGATTCAAGGACGAGTTCAAATATCCGATCCTGATGGATTGGAAAGGAGTCCTGATCAAGGGACTGAACATGAAGGAAGGCCATCCCACTCTGGTGCTGGCTGATGCAAACGGCGTTGTGAAGTATCGGGCCTGGGGAAAGGGATCGAACGATGAGGTAAGCAGACTGGAGAATAAACTGAAGGAACTGGTGAAAGATGAATAGGACGACACCGATCACAGGAAACCACTTTGTTGTCGGAACAACTATTGCTCTGGCAATCTTCGTCGGTGTCCTGACAGGTTGCAGTGAAACGTTTGAAGGAGAGAAGGCGGAGCAATTGGCGGCTCTCTATGCAGAGGTTCTGATCGCACAACATCTTCCGGAAGAAGATGCATCAACCCGCATCGACAGTCTGCTGGACATCAACGGATTTGAAAATGAAGAGGAATTGCAGAACCGGATAGAGGAGTTGGCCAGAGACTATCCGGACGGACTAAGGGCAATGTTCGACAGCACCCAGAAAAGACTTGAACAAATTCGGGACGGGCAGAACGACACAAAGGTGGGCACGGACAGCACTGACGGGAGAACAAACGGGAATTAGATATCTTCCTTCTCGAACCGCAACCTGACCGCCTCCCCTTTCTTTTCGTTACGCTCGAGGGCGTCACAGAGGAGCTCAACAATTTCCTCATCCCCCGGCATCATCTCGCACGCACGACGAAGAAGGGATTCGGCCGGGAGGAGATCTCCCTCAAGTAAAAGACGCCTGACAAGATCAAGCAGAATCCTGCGAAGCCTCGACTCGAAATCCTCGCGGATAGCTTCAAAGAAAGGATCATACAGAGAAGGGAAAAGAACTTCTCCCCGAACGACGTCAAGAACTTGCTCCAGTCTGGCCGACAAGCCGGCCAGGGAACCGGAAACCAACCCCGCTTCCACCAGCTCAAGTAAGCGGTTAGCCTCCCAGAGATCGACCCGGACGATATCGGCATTGATGCGGGGAATCTCCATATCGGTCAGGACGGCATCTTCACCAAGAACTTCCCTGAGCCTGAATACTGCTCCGTTCATCGTCTTGCGGGCTTTTTCGGGATCAAGCATGTCGTCGCTTCCGGCAGCGAGATAGCAGAATTCCCGGTGGTCCGGGGGAGCCTGCAGCAATGGAACGGCAGCCATCACCCCCAGGAGGGTGCGCAGGCGGCCACCCCTGACTTCCATCACATCGTCATTTTCCGAAAAGGCTTCAATCCGCCCAAAAAAGGTCAGCTTTCGTTTGTATGCCTCAGGCTGACGGAACTGCTCACGCCGCTCTCTCAGAACATCAAGGGTCTCTCCTTTCCATCGACGGAGTTCCTTATCGGGCAGAAGATCGCCGTAGCACTCGAGCAACGACTCCAGAAAACCGGGGAGACGCCGCTCCAGAAGCCAGGTAGCCATACTGCGGAAAGCCTGGCGCACATCCGAAAGCAACGCATCGGGGAAATCGGAGCGTCCCCGGAGCAGGAGACGGGAGAGAGCGAAGAGAGGATAAAGCTGTGAAAGGCGGCGAATGCTGATGGGGGGTGCTTGAAGAAGTTGATGAACAGGGAGAAGAGAAGAAGGGGAATCGATCTCAGGGAGAAGAAAGCGGGCAAGAAGAACGGAAGCATCATCAGAAAACACCCCCATCTCCTCCCTTTCCAACCCGGACAACAGGAACCGAACCTGATCTATCCCTTCATTGGAGGCCAGCGTCAGGCGTTGAAGCATCGTCTGGTCAGGAGGGGCATCCGAACCGAACTGATCGAGTATACGGCGCGCGGTAGAAAAATCGCCGCACATCAGAGCGGTGTTCGATACATAGATCGCAACGAAGCGTTCGGCCGGGCGACTGTAATGGGAAGGCAATCGGGCAAGCTGTCGAAGAAGTTCCGACAGGTCCACCTCTCCCCCTTCCATTCCTTTCTCCAGTCTTTCCCGGAGCACAAAGAGATTGAACGCCTGAGGCAGAAAACCGTAATCACGATATTTCCGGATCAGATGATCGGTCACGCGTTGGCGGGCGGTGTCATAGTCGCCGATGTCTTCATAGAAAAGAATGGTCCGGAACAGAAGCGGGAGGGATCGTGTTCCCCCTCTCTCCTCAAGCTCCTCCAACTGACGCTTTCTGACGAGAAGCTCTTCCGGTGTCTGAAATTGAAGTAACAGGAAGGGAATCGTCGAACCGAGAGCATTCTCCCGCTCGGCGGGTTCAAGGAGACCGGTATCCAGCAGCCACTCGAAACGCCGGTTCAACCACGCCATCGTCTCCTCATCGTGCAAGCCGCTCTGGGCGAGGCGCTGCATGTAATTGATATAGGAACCGCTTCGCAGCAACGACGGATGTTCTTCCAGAAGAGCATCATGCCGACGAAGGAATTCAGCACGAAGGGCCTCGGGCATAGGACGTTGATGTTGCGCGTACCAGGAGACGTGACGCAGATCAAACGAGAGGAAGTGATAAGGCGCAACCTCTTCCCCATCGGTTCCGGCAAGGGCGGAATCAAGTTCATCAAGAAGCTCGTTGAATCGCTCGGTATAGATTTCCTTGATTCCGAGCCGGGCGGCAATGGCGCAAAGTCTGACACGAAGCAGAAGCCAATCGCCGGCATCGATCTTTCCTTCAACTTTTTCCCACAACGCTTTTGCCAGTTCCAGTACCTCCTGCGCCCGTCCGTGATCGACACTTGTGAAGATATCCGCTGCCCTCTCCAACAAGCGATCAATCGCCTCCCGCATCAATACCCCGTCCGCCTCCACAAGCCGTTCGATATGGGTGCCGATCAACTCCAGTGGAAGAAATGAATAGAGAGGGAGATCCAGACTCAGAAGCTGAAGCAGGTGGAGGGGATCGGGATCGGATTGTTCCAGAAGGTGCCGATGGAGCAAGGTGTGGGTAAACGCCAGCGGGAGATTCCCGCTTCCACTCCCCCCGATTCGCCGGGGAGGGGTAACGGCCTGCGCAAGAATTCCTTTGAACGTCAACCGGCGCACCATCCCTTCAGCATCATCAATAAGGAGAGAGGCGGCTTCCGGAGAGAAGACCTCCCCCAGCATCGCAAGACGGAGAGCCCCCTGTTGTTCATCGAGAACAAGCCCCAACACCATTCCTTCGGTCAGAAAACGGGTGCCTTTATGAAAGGAGGAAGTAAGCAGAGCGTGATCGGTAATCGTGATCTCACCTGTCCCCTCGATAGCATCGGTCCGGATTGCACCGGCGTCCACCCCGCTCCGCAGCGCCGAACGAACGGCCAGCGGATTGCCCCCGGTTGCTGTCCACAACGACTCCACCGTCCGAGGCTCGGGACGTTCGCCGAAGAGGGCTTGCCAGAGATCGGAAAGATCATCACGGGTAAAGGGGTGCAACTCGATCGTCTCAATTAACGTTGCCGCCAGCAACGGTTCAAGTCCGACGGAGCCGGAACGACCGAGACATATCAGGAAAACACCCTCATCGACCAGCATATCCATCATCATCCGGGCCTCGGCAAGTGCCGGGGCTTCGAGCAGATGGGCATCTTCAAGGATCAGGATCGTCGGTCGCAATCGCGCAATACGGCGAACTCCGTTTACCACTTCGCCTAGTGAAGGTTCGGAGGAGAATGATGGAAGAGAGAGAGATGTCGTACCGGAAAGGGCCTCGCGAAGAAGGATCGCCAGGGAGACCGGCATACCGGCATAGAACTTCAGGTGAAGGGGCATCCCCCCTTTCTGCCTGAAGGTCGAGCGGAGGTGATCGACAAGTCGGCTTTTCCCTGACCCCGCCTCACCGATTACCAGCACCGAGTGAAGTCTTCCCCGCTCCGGCAGTTCATCCAGAATGCCGACGAACCGCTCGATCACACGGCGGCGTGCAACAAGAGGGAGCAAGCCGTGATTCAGGAAGTCAACAAGTTCGTTCCGCATAGGCCCCTATACGTCTCCCGGACCCGATGTCCGATTCGCTTCGATTGGATTGAGGGGAAAGATAAATCTTTCTTCCTCTTTAACCGCTCCACCCGGAATTCTTGACCATCCGCCTCTATCTTGATCGAAAACTTACGGGTCGCCAATCAACGCACCAGGAATATGAACGGAACAGATCCGCTTTCAACGAATCGCACGACGGAATCGGGAACATCGGATGACCGGCGCTGCGGTCGATGTGATACCCGGGGTTACCGAAACGACCGATTCTGTCCCTGTTGCGGTAACGCACTGGGACGAGACTGTAAAGCCTGCGGAGCTCTGACTCTCCACCCGGATGCCAACTACTGCACCGGCTGCGGCATACCTTTCCCGGCACGACGAAATGAGATTCATCAATCACAAACTCAATGATTCAGGGAGAAACGACCATGAAACGGACAGGAAAAAAAATAAGGACCATGGCAGGATTGCTCCTGCTGCTTGCCCCACTCTGCCCCCTTTACGGGCAACGATTGGAGCAAAACGTTATGGGGGGAGGAGGAACCGGTATGAGCGGAGGGAATCTGAACGTTGTCGCCACATTCGGCCAACCCCTTGCAGGAATTGTCCGCTCAGGAGATATGACTATTGGTCAGGGTTTCTGGTATGCGCCGAGAGAGAGAGGGGAGACATCAGGTGTTTCCGAGGGCGGAGAGACGAGCGGAGAGATGAAACTTCACGTCTTTCCGAACCCGGTACGTACTGCCGGACGTGTGACGATATCGCTTGCGGAGATCGGTCCTCTCCGTCTGACGCTCTACGATAACCTGGGACGTACCGTCAGACTCTTGTTCGAAGGGGCAGGGACAAAGGGAACAACCGAAATCGATCTCGATGTGGAACGGTTGGAAGCGGGAAATTATCTCCTGGTCCTTGAAGCGGGAATCCATCGCATCGCCGAGCCGGTGGTTATTCTTCAATAGAAAAGGGGGAAGAATCTAGTCCGGCACAAGAGAGGAGCGGAGGAAGACTTCCGCTCCTCCCCTTCTTTCAAGACTGAAAGGACGGGAATTCGGAAAAGATTACCGCACTCTTGTCCATTCTAGACCTAATATGTGCCAATCTGTGAATCGGCGTTTGTGTACTGAGAATTCAAACCGCTTCCCGTGTCTATAAGGCGTGATTCCGGTTTGTCCAGTATCCACTTGTCCAACGACCCATGCATCGGCACGACATCTGTCGCGTTTGCGGCTACATTAACGACATTCCCATCTGGAATGATTTCGGCGACGCCATCATTGATGAGGATTGTCCATGCTGTGGAGTGCAGTGGGGCGTTCAGGATGTCACGCTCGAAGATATTCGTCGCCTGCGGAAAATCTGGCTGGATGCCGGGGGAAGATGGGTATGGCCCGCAATTGAACCGGATGACTGGGACCCGACCGAACAACTGGTCAACATTCCCAGAGAGTTTCGTTGAGTCCGGTCCCTCTGTATTTCACCCTCCCGATACCCTGCAGCCCCTTCCATTGCCGGCTACCGACCGGGCATCAACGTTCGAGGCATCGCACAAGAATGGGAAGTTCAGCTCTCCCTGCATGACAGGGAACCACTGGTATTCTCCGACCGTCCATATCATAAAACGGAGATATCCCGATGATCCTTTTCGATTCCGCCTCCACCCCCTACTCCATCGGAGGCCTTGACAAGCTGATTTGTTCCCAAATGGAATGGTCGAATATCGCTGCCCGCACAGTCGGCCAAAGCGTTCCCGACCAGAAGACCCAGGGGACGCTTTCAATCAAGTGTGCCTACGGGGGAGAGGAAGTATACCTGGCAGGA
>CBFGQN010000126.1:0-8623 GCA_965650895.1 uncultured Ignavibacteria bacterium
GTCAGCCGTTCGGCCACCTCTCTCTGCATCATCAACATCGTATCGGAGATTACGTTCCGATGTTCGATCAGATGGAAGAGAATCGGTGCGGTGATGTAGTAGGGAATGTTGCCGATAACACGCAGTCTTTCCGCCCCGTGTCTTGCGGCGATCCCCGTCAGGTCGGTCTTCAGAATATCGTCCCGGATGATCTCCACCTCCCCTCCGAACCGTCTCTCCACTGCCGCCGCAGCTTCCGGATCGATCTCTACGGCAATGACCCTGCAGCCGCTTGCCAGCAGATCTCCGGTCAGTGCTCCCTCTCCCGGACCGATCTCGACAACGACATCTCCTTGTTGCGGCGAAAAGAGCCGCACGATCTTCGCGGCCACATTCCGGTCGACAAGAAAGTTCTGTCCAAGCGATTTTTTCGGAGCTACGTGCTGCATTTATGTGAAGATAACACGGAAATATACGGAATGCGTGACGAGCCGGGGGAGGGTAGGGGGGAGTAACGAATGGTGTGTGCGTGTGAAGGAGACAGCCTCCCTCTCTCTTCTAACAAAATTGCCGTAGATGTGTTGGATAGACGATATTTGCATGAAACATGCCGTGGGGTTGCCCGTCATGGCGACGATTTCTTTCATAAAACCGACGATAACGTACACAAGATATATGACCATCCGGTTCGGCTTCTTTCTGTCCCTTCTGGCCCTCTGTTTTTCCTGGCAGTCTTCAAACGCGCAGCCTCCTCTCGGCGAGCCTCCCCGTCTTCTCTCCGAGGGGGATAATGCCGCCGAAGCGAAGTCCGTTGTCGCCGATTTCTTTGCCTACGGTATGAGTCTGGAGAGGATCGATTCCAATCGGATCGGCGATTATGCGATCGACTGGTTCGGCGGCTACCTGAAGCGGCATGTGGGGGAGACGTTCTGGCCGATTCCTCACCGCTATGATGTCGGCGAAGTCTATTCCATCCGTCCCGGCGATTCCGTCCTGATGGTCACCTCACGCGCCTGGCCCGATTCGCTCCCCTTCTTCGGAACCGTGACGGTTGACTGGATATGGTTTCTTCGGAGAAATAACGAGGGGAAGTGGCGCATCTCCAGTGTGCGACGGACGCAAAACCTGGTCTCGGCGATGGCCGCTCTTCGGTTGATCGATTCATCGAGACAGTATCCGAACTCCCTGAAAGCCGACATTGCACGGGAGGAGTCGGCTATCCTGCTGAGCAATGAGCAGATTCGGGCCGGCTTTCCACAACTGCGTCCCCACCTTGAGGATCTGGCGAAGCTGGTGGGGGCGCACGATTCGATCCGGTTTGTGGCCCGAAACGGCGATCGGGTCAGCCAGTTCAATACCCATTACCTTGACTGGGGGATGGCCTCGCATGATATTCCGGAGGGGGTGATCGAGGAGTATCTGAAGGATGCCACCGAAGAGGAGAAGGGACGGATGGAACGCCTGCTGCAGGCCGCTGAGAAACAGCGGACACAGGGACTGCAGGAAGTCCGGTCGTGGGAACGGAAAGCCGGACTTCCGACAACGCTTCTGGATGATATCACGGTCCTGATGAAAAAGGGGCGCATTCAGTTCCTCAACTCGGAACTCCCCTGGCAGGATGCCATGCTGATGACCATCGCCGGAGAGCTTGACGACGCCGTCGGATTTATCTATTCTCCTCACGGACAGATCCCGCCGGTATCTCCGGAAGAATATTTCTATCTGGAGGATCTCGGTGGGGGATGGTGGCTTTTCCGTTCCTCGGGATGACGGTCCGGGAAAGAAGGAAAGACTCTGCCGTTCGTTGTACTTGTAAATTGCCGGGACTTGGTATCTTCTTCGGTTGACGAGGGAACAAAGAGGTCTCTCGGTGGTGTTCTTTTAGCGACATCCGTATCAAGCACAACAGGTCCTCTCACTTATGCAGAGTTCTATGAATATCCATCAGTTCCTTTTCATTCCGGCTCTTGCCCTGTTTCTGTTCTCCTCATTTCCCCTTGCCGCACAGGCCCAGATCGATACGACCGACAGGCTTCCGGGGGCTACGGTCGGCAGCGATTTCTATAACAACACGTACTTCGCCATCGGTCTTCATGCCAGTCTCCTCTCCGGTGCCGGACTCAGCGGAAGGGTTTCGTTCCCGAAAGGCTTTGCATTGCAGGCGACGTCGTTTGTGATTTCGGTAGGAGGGATCACACACTTCAATGTCGGCGGGGAAGGACAGTACGCCTTTACGCAGGGGGATGGGGGAAGGCTCTACGGTCTGGTTGGAGGGGGATACTATCTTTCGGTCTCCGACGACACGGCCAAGAGCGGCAACAGGATCAAGAGTCCGGTTCATGTCGGAGCCGGAGTCGGATATGAATGGTTTACGTCACGGAACTTCGCGCTCGACATCTCCGGCGCTTTCACCTGGTTTGTTGCCGAAGGAAAGGTTGCCCCCCTGCCGTCGCTCGGTTTTCACTACTATTTCCGCTGAGTCTTTTTCTCTTCTCCCTTCGTTGAATTCTTTTCCGAGGAGGATTCCTCTTCCTCCTTCAGCGGATCGATACGAACCACGCGAGCCCCTTTCGTGATCGATGCGACGCGCTTGTTGATATAGGGCGTCGGTTCCGCCGGACTCCACCGGCGGGGATTCGGGAGGACGGCGGTCAGAAGGGCCGCCTGTCGCGGGGTCAGTTCCCGCGCCGACGTGCCGAAGTATTCCTGCGCGGCCGCCTCGACGCCGTAGATGCCGTCTCCCCATTCGATCACATTGATGTAGACTTCCAGGATACGCTCCTTCCCCCAGAGAAATTCGATCAGATAGGTAAACCAGGTCTCCAGTCCCTTCCGCAGGTAGTTCCGTCCTTGCCAGAGGAAGACGTTCCGGGCGCATTGCATGGTGATCGTGCTTGCTCCGCGGACTTTCTCTCCCTTATGCTTCTCGTTGTACTTCCGGGCCGCCTCCACCGCCTCCCAGTCGACGCCGCCATGTGTGAAGAACCGGGCATCCTCGGCGGCGATCACGCTCTTCAGCAGATCGGGATCGACCTCATCGATATCAATCCACTCCTTGTCGACGCCGATTACACGGCCGCTTCCGATACCTTCCAGCGGACGGATCAGCATCAGAGGAGTGATCGGGGGGTCGATAAAGCGGTAGAGGAGGGTCAGAGCAACCGATCCGAGAATGAACGTTGCGGTAATCCGAAGCGCAATCCGGAAGATCTTGCCGAGAATGCGTCCGAGAATTGCTCCATCAGACGGAAGCCTTCCCCGTCCCCGTTCTCCTTCACCCAGCATTCCGAGCTGTGCTGCGGTCGCCTTTCTGCCGCGCGATCGTTTTTTCCCTGAGCCTTGTGCCATCTTTTACCGACTTCAGTTCGGATGAGTCGACAACTTTCCCGATATTGGGCCGGAATATACCGTCTGCGATTGGAATCCCCGTCCATTCTGCGTCTCTCCGGCATGGAAATTGCCGGAGAGCGTAACTAATCGGGCTCCACCGGTTTTTCCGTCATGTGTCGCCGGACATCGAAATACTACCAATACTACATCATACATAAGATCGGATGATATTATGAGACTACAGAAGATGATAGGGAAAACTCTCCCGCTGTTTCTGCTGCCGATCATATCCGGAGCAATCTACGCCCAGACCGTTTCGCCGGTGGTGCTCGGTTCCGCCGGAGGTGAGGCGGAAGTGGGGGATGTCACCATCATGTGGACTGTCGGCGAGCTTGCCGTCGCCACACTCAGCAACGGAGAGGAAGTGGTGACGCAGGGATTCCATCAGCCGCCGGAAGGGACCACAAGTGTTTCGTATGGAACCGGTTCCGTCGTGTCGGTAAGAGTTCGACCGAATCCCGTCGCCGACGAACTCTTCGTCGGTCTGCCGGATGGGACTGCCGGGGAGGTTCGTGTTGAACTGATCGACATGCTCGGTCAGCAGGTACTGACCTCGACCGCTCAACCGGGTGCTGCCGAGCTCCGGCTTGACGTCGGCACGCTCCCTTCGGGTGTCTATGCCGTTCGTGTTCTCCTGAAAGAAGGAGCGCAGAGCGGACTGGTGACGATTCGGCGTTGAGCGACAGAGTTAATGAGAACGGATACTATCGTAATCACAGCCATTACCATCACATACAGCTAACGACCAAGGAGAATATAGATAATGATTATGCGCAGACTGCTTGCCGTTCTGGCATTGATGTTGATCACCGCTGCCGGTACAAATGCGCAGCAGGTTCCACAAGGGTTCAACTATCAGGGTATTGTTCGGGATGATGCCGGGGGCGTGGCGGCAAATCAGACGGTGACGCTTCGACTGAGCGTTGTCGATGGAGCGACCAGCAACGCCGAGTATGTGGAGACCCATCAGGTGACAACCAACACGTTCGGACTTTTCACGTTGCAAGTCGGGAGGGGAAATCGGGTCAGCGGCTCGTTTGGCGGCGTTACCTGGAAGAACGGCAACAAATCACTGAAAGTGGAGGTCGATCTGGGAACGGGCTTTATCGATCTCGGTTCATCGCAGTTGCAGAGTGTCCCCTACGCTCTGGTCGCCGGAAGCCTTGCCGGACCGGTTAATCTGGCTCTGAACGATCTCAGCGACGTTACGGCCGGAGCACCCTCTGCAGGGGATGTTCTGAAGTGGAACGGCACTGCATGGATTTCCGAAGATGATATCGCCGGCTTCGAACTCCCCTTTGCCGATACCGTCTCGACGACCGCACTGACTCCGCTGCTGCGCCTGCGTCAGCTTGGCGACGGCGAAGTTCTTCGGCTTGAGGGAGGAAGCGGTCTGTCCACCACCAGCCTGCTGACGCTCGATCATCAGGGACAGGGGAACGGCGTGACGGCGGTTGTTCACGGCAGAGCGGGAAACCCCGGACACTTCCGGATCGACAATCCTGACAATGGGGATGCGGCGGTATACGGTATCACGAACGGAGTCGGCAATGCGGGGTATTTCGAGATCACCAATCGGATCAGCGACAGTGCCGCCGTTCGGGCCATGACCACGGGGACCGGCGCGGGCGTTCACGGGGAATCCTCAGGTAACGGCAGAGCATACGGCATCTACGGCATGGCCACCGGAGAATGTGTCTCGGATCCGACCGGCCTTCGTTCCATTTGTCCGGTCGGCGTCTACGGTCAGGCGATCTACGGACCGGGCGTCTACGGTTACGGTTCCGATGCCGCACCGGGTGTGCAGGCGTTCAGTCGGAACGGTCATGCCTTTGTTGCTCTGGGACCGACAGCCGTTCCCGGGTTCCCCGAAATGCGTTTCCACGTTGCGAATACCGGAAAGACGTATGCCCGCGGAAACTTCTTCACGCCGGAATCCTTCGCTTCCAGCCGGAACGGTATGGCGACGCTGGCGACTCCGGGCGATACCGGCATCGCACCGGGAGATATCCTTGTGGTCAGTGCCGGAGGAACGATCGTGGAGAGCACCGATACGAACATGACGACGGTGATCGGCGTCAGGGTCGAGAATCCCGCCTTCATCGCCGGACAGCTTCTGGATGATGACGGCAACTCCGCCGTGACGAACGAGATCGGCGTGGCCGCCACCGGCTTCGTTACGATCAACGTCTCCGATGAGAACGGTGCGATTGCTCCGGGAGACCTCATCGTCAGTTCGTCGACGCGCGGACACGGCATGAAGGCTCCGGCCGATGCGGTTCAGGGATCGATCGTCGCCAAGGCGCTGCAGGCCTTTGCCGGACCGGGCACCGGGTCGATCAGGGCGGTGGTGATGCTGCGGTAAAGCGGCAAGACCTGAACAGCAGAAGTACGATGCAAGCCGGAGTCGACATCCCCGTCGGCTCCGGCCTTTTCTATCTCCCCTCCTCATGCTGAATTTGTCATTTTGAATTTTGATTGTTCCCGATGTCCCGTTATCCGAAATCCGATCTTGCCAATGTTCGACTGATTCCGATCGCGGAACGCCCGAGCAAGGTCTCCCGGAGTGATGCCGGGAAGCCGTTCGAGCCGGGAGAGGAATTCGCTTCCTTCATCGACTCGCTTCCTGATATTCTTGCAGCCCGAGATCTGCGTCGCCTTGCCGGCAACTGGGCCGAAGGGAGGCGAAAAGGGAAGCCGGTTATTCTGATGATGGGAGGACACGTGGTGAAAGTGGGGCTTGCCCCGCTGGTCTGCGATCTGCTTGAGAAGGGACTGCTGAGCGGCGTGGCGATGAACTCCGCCGCGGCGATTCACGATACGGAGGGGGCTCTCTTCGGCAAGACGAGTGAGGATGTGGCCGCAGCCCTGACCGACGGATCGTTCGGTATGGCCGGGGAGACCGGGGAGTTCGTCAACGGAGCGTTGAAGAGGGGATATGAGTCGGATGACCCGGAGATCGGCTTCGGCGAAGCGCTGGGTGAGAGATTGCTGAAGGAAGGGGGGGAGACGTCAATTCTTGCCACCTGCGTCCGATTGAATCTTCCCGTCACGGTCCATGTTGCCGTCGGTGCCGACATCGTTCACCAGCAGCCGTCGATGAGCGGCGAGGCAACGGGTGAACTTTCCTTCCGGGACTTCCGCTTACTCTGCGAGGAACTGCGGGATCTGGGTGGAGGAGGAGTGGTGCTGAACTTCGGCTCGGCGGTGATCCTGCCGGAAGTCTTCCTGAAAGCGTTGACCGTTGCCCGGAATCTCGGTGCGGACGTCTTCAACTTCACCACGGCAAACTTCGATATGATCCGCCACTACCGACCCCGAATGAACGTGGTCACCAGGCCGACGCAGGACGGAGGGGAAGGCTTTGATGTTGCCGGGCATCATGAGATCATGTTTCCGTTGCTGGCGGCGATGGTGAAGACAGCGAGTAGGGAGTTGGGATAGTTGCGGGTCCAGTAGTTGGATGGTTGAGTATCGGAATCGCAGGGTAAATGCCGAGTGCCGATTTTCGAATGTCGAATGGAGTGCCTGCGTTTCCTGAGAGAGTTCCCCGCATAGACTTCCTCATTCGACATTCGTCAATCGCAAATCGAAAATCATCAGTCTCCCTCCAGTCTCTTCAACGCCGCCTCCGACACTCCGAGGCGCAACACCGATGCGAACTCCTCTCCTTCCTCGCGATACTTCCGCTTGATGACGATGGTGAATTCTCCTCCTTTCTGAACCGGCAGCTCGTGGTGGACTTTATGGGAGCGGATGTCGATCAGAGCACGGAATGTTTTGCGCTTGAAGCTGACCGCCGCGATCTGTTCGATCGGAAGGATCACTTCCTTGACCGCCGATTTCACCACGCCGAAGACGGCATCCTTCACCTGGAATTCCAGCGTCAGCGTCTTGCCGTCGAACCGGGCGATGCCGTCGGCTTCGGCAAGACCTCCGTAGGCCTCGGGAAATGAGAAAGGAATACTGTACAGCATGGGTTCTACACGGTTTGCGGATTCGAACTCCGGATTGACATCACCAAAATGATGGAATTTTGCGACTCCGCAAAGAAAAATTGCGCATTGGTGTTCATCCGAGTATCTTTGCGACATGGCACGTAGAGGGACATATCTGGACACCGGGAATCGCTTTACGTCGTCGGGCCGTGAGGAGTTTGACGACGGATGGGAGCTTGGGGAACCGGAACCCGATCCGCGAACACGCGTTCTGGAGGATACCTCCCGTTCGGCCTTTGCCAGGAATGAGAGTCCGGACATTCCCTTCTCCCGCTCGATCAATCCCTACCGGGGATGCGAACACGGATGTGCCTACTGCTATGCCCGCCCTACGCATGAATATCTCGGTTTCAATGCGGGGATCGATTTCGAGACGACGATTCTGGTGAAACGGAACGCTCCGGAGCTTGCCCGGGAAGAGATGATGAGGCGTTCCTGGAAGCCGACGGTGGTCTCGATCAGTGGCGTAACCGATCCGTATCAGCCGCTGGAACGGCGGCTCGGGATTACGCGGCGTGTGCTGGAAGTGATGCGGGAGTTCCGCAATCCGGTCGGCATCGTCACCAAGAACGCTCTCGTCTGCCGCGATCTCGACCTGCTGGCCGAGATGGCTTCCGAGGGATGTGCGATGGTCTTCCTCTCGATCACGACGCTCGACCGCGACCTTGCCCGGCGGATGGAACCCCGTACGTCGACGCCGGAGATGCGGCTCCGCGCGATTGAACGTCTGGCCACTGCCGGAGTACCGGTCGGGACGATGGTTGCTCCGGTGATTCCTGGATTGAACGAAGAGGAGGTTCCGGCTATCCTCACGGCTGCGGCCGATGCCGGAGCGAAGTGGGGGGCACATGTCCTGCTTCGGCTTCCCCTGGCCGTCAAACCGATCTTTCTCGACTGGCTTGATCGTGAAGAGCCGGGTCGTGCGGCAAAGGTCCGCAACGCGCTTCGCGAGATGAAAGGAGAGGGGCTGAACAGAGGGGAGTTCGGCAAACGTATGTCGGGAACCGGCGCACGGGCCGAGGCGATCGGACAACTCTTCAGGGTGACGGCCCGCAGGCTCGGACTGAACACTGCGCCGACTCCTCTGACCACCACAAATTTTCGTCGACCCGGTCGGAAGGGACAGATGGAACTGTTTTGAGCCGAACTCACTATTTTCGACGGAATACCGTCACTGATCGCCGTGGGAGCGGGACGTCCGTCCTTTGTGATTTCTTTGTGTCCGCCCCGGCGGATTGTGCCTTTGTGTTGAAGAC
>CBFGQN010000127.1:0-8582 GCA_965650895.1 uncultured Ignavibacteria bacterium
CAAAGCATAGATATTGACCTGGTTCCTTCAGTCAGACCGGACAGCCTTTCGGATCTTCTTGCGCTGTTGCGAACAGAATCGTTCAGCACCGGTGACAGCGTCGAGATCGGCGGGACGATGTATGTGCAGATGTTTGCGGGGGATTCATCGGCATCGGTCGGCAGGCGTGTTGACTGCGTGCTGGAGCTGGTCGATTCGGCGACTGACGGGGTGGTGGAGGTTCTGGACTCGACGGCGTTGCGTGTGAGTGATCGCTCGCAGTACCGGATCACCGAGAAGGTGTTCGATGTTCTCTCCGGGACATATTACAACCGTCTGCGTTTGTCCTCGAGCGAGTTGGTTCAGAATGTAGTGCTTGACAGCACGAGTATCTGGTCGATCGGAGCGGTCAGGAGCTGGGTTGATGAGCTCACAGCCAAACGCGTCCGCACACTCGACGGCGAAGCCGGCACCGGCCTGCGTGTCTCGGCTCAGCCGAACCCGTTCACCGGGGAGACGGAGATCCGCTTCTCGATCAGCCGGAAGGAGCACGTGACGCTCGGGGTCTACGATGCGCTGGGACGGAAGGTCGCCTCGCTTGTGGAGAAGGAGTTGTACGAGCCGGGCCGTTACGCTGTCGGATTCGACGGGACGGGACTGAAGCCGGGGACGTACATCGTGGAGTTGCAGACGCTGAACGGACGAGTGACGGAGAAGGTGGTGGTGAGGAGGTAGTCGGGAGTTGAGGGTCAAGAGTCAAGAGTCGGGAGTCCGGATGAAGTGGGCGGTTCGATGAGGGGACCGCCCGCTTTATGTCTATCCCCCGAAACTGCTCTGCGGCGGTCGTTCCGGTATTTCCTGTATCCGTACCGGGTCGACGTTCACGTTCTCGGAGTCGGCCCCCGGCTTCCAGCGAAACGATCGGAAGATCCGCTCACGCTCTTCGCTGTAGGGTGCGAAGGCGATGCCGTAGGGGATCAGTTCGATTCTGACAGATCGGGTCGGAAGGTAGTACGTCCGTGTCCAGACCGTTCCGGCCGAGGTCAGCGTGTCGTGGTCGAGATAGGTATAGGCGGCGGTGACCGTGGCCGATGCGGGAATCTCCGGCTTGCCGACGGTGACCGTGAAGATCATCTCTCCGGCCCCTGCCAGCACGTAAAGACGCCGCTCGAACATCTTTTCGGGATTCCATCCGCTCCGTGCCGAGTCGAGCCGCGCACTTTTCGGAACACCGATAACATATCCCTTCGGACTGTCGACCTTCTGCGAGATCAGTGAGTCCCTGGCCAGTTCGTGTTGCAGTGAATCCAGGTCGATCGGAGGGGGGGCAAGGGATTGTGCAAAAAGACTCATGCTCCCCGCGCAGAGGAGCATGAGCCCGGATAGAATTATGGTATCACGCCTTCTCACTCCGGACCTCTTCCGGTGCCGTAGCGACCTTCCTCGTACTCGCTCGGATCGCGACCGTAGCGCCATTGTTCCAGATCGAATGTTGCCGCAGAGGGGGGGGCAAAGCTGTCGAAGATCGCCGTCACCGACTCCTTCAGGTCGGTCTCTCCCTTCTCGGTCAGCAGAATTTCGATCTCAACCGCCTGATCGGTCATCACATAGGTCCGGCGATAGATGGTCCCGTTCCGTCCGGCCGAGTCGAGTTCATAGAAGTGGATCGTGCTGTCCAGCAGCTTGTAGCCCAGCGGAAGCATTCGCTGTTCGGTGTAGTAGCGAATCTTGATTCCCCCCCGTCCGCCGCGAAGCATGAAGTTGACGACCTCGCTCTTGCCCGACTCGTTGACGCTCGAACCGATCTTGTTGTACTTGGCGACATCTTCTTCAGGGAGATTGATTGTCCAGCCGAAGTGTCCGGTGTAGAGCTGGGTAAGAGTGGAATCGGTCGTTCGCGTGTGAACTTCCGCTTCACCGACATCCTGCGCATATTGCTGTGCGGCAAGAGGAAGGACGGAGCAGGCCAGAAGCAGCGGAAGTGCGGCAACAAGCCTCTTCAATGGTAGTGGTTTCATGGTAGCTCGTAATAGTGAAAACATCGTCAAGCCGGATGGTCTCCCCGTGCGGGTGTGCGCAACTGACTTACGTATTCCGGATCGGTTTAGTGCTTCGATACCGGAAGACTCCCCAAGATAGGGAAGAGAGGAAGGAGATTCAAGGGTTGCCGATCGGCGGTTTTCCGCATCGGTTTGTCCGTGAAGAGGAGCCGGACGAAAAAGGTTTTCTTCTTACTTTTCCATCGAGCTGAATCAACCCGTACCCTTATCACCTTTCACCTTGAATGCTCCATGATCAACCTGAAATCGTATCCTGCCCTGAAACATGCGGGAATGTTCGCCTGCGGTATCCTTCTTGCCCGACTCTTCAATCCTTCGATCAACGTTCTCCTTGTACTGATCGGTCTCTCTCTTCTCCTGCTCTTCCTGAGCGGGGCGTTCTGTCGAGTCCTTTTCCTGCCGATCCTCCTTGCCGTTGTCGGCATTTCGGGTGGGCTGCTGTATCATCTCCACGACCGACATTCCGGCTTTCTGCGTGGGGCGGAGATCGAAGATGCCGAGGTGATCGGTCGGCTCGTCTCCGATCCCCTGGTCAAACCGGGTTACGTCGAGTGGAGGCTTGAGCCCGATTCCATTCTGTGGCGTAATTCCGCAGCGGTTCCGGAAGGAGATATGATCTTCCGTCTTCACGATTCGGTCGCCTCAGTCGGTTCGCTTCCGGCTCCCGGGAGCAGGGTATCCGTCCGCGGACTCTTCCGCATTCCGTCCTCTCCACAGATACCGGGAGAATTTGATTACGGGGAGTGGCTTCGCTCCAGAGGCATCGTCGGAACGGTTGATTGTTATCGCCGGTCGGATATGTATGTCTTCGGGGTTCCGGAACTCCCGGCGATCACGTCGTTTCGGCTGGAGGTGAAGCGGTATGTCCGCAGCTTCGCCCGGCAGCGGATCGGAGGGGAAGAGGGGGATATTGCCGTTGCGTTGATCATCGGTGACCGCAGCGGAATCGATCCGCAGACGCGGGATGCCTTTGCGGTGACCGGCACGGCCCACCTGCTTGCGGTCAGCGGACTTCACGTCGGGATCATCGCCCTCCTTCTCTTCGTTGCCGTTTCCTGGATACCTGGAAGATGGATCCGTTTTCTCCTCTTTACGCTCTCGCTGGCCGGCTATGCGATAGTGGTCGGTGGAAGTCCTTCCATTCTGCGTGCCTCGACCATGGCGGTTCTGTTCCTTTTTGCCTACACCGTCGGCAGGATCACACAGCCGCTGAACATTCTCGGTGCGGCAGCTCTGTTCATCCTTCTGCTCGATCCCCCCGCCCTCTTCGAGGTCGGGTTTCAACTCTCCTTTGCCGCGGTCGCCGGCATCCTTCTGTTCTATCTCCCTCTCTGGAGTTACCTGAAAGGACGCTTTCCCAGGACGACCGGACACCCGGTAACCGGACGCCTTGCGCAGCTCTTCCTCCTTTCAATCGGAGGACAGATACTGACGATCCCCCTGACCCTGCACTACTTCGGGTCTCTCTCTCCGATCTCCCCGTTTATCAATATCGTTGCGGTTCCGCTGATGACCGCCGGACTCGGTGCGGGAGTTGCGGGAGTCCTTCTTCCGTTTGCGGCAAAGTGGTTCGGCGGCGCCGCCTGGCTGGCGATAGCGGGGGGGAGGGAATTGATCGAGTGGGGAGCCGGGTTCACGGCCGCAAGCCTGCAGCTTCACAGGATCGGCGTCGTCACTCTTCTGCTGATGAGCATTGCCCTGCTGTGGCTGATCCTTGCGCGGGGTTCCGTTCAGGTGCTCGTTCGGACGGCTTCACTCGTCATGCTTCTGGCGATCCTTGTGCATGTTGATCGTCGCCTCGATCCTCTTGCCCGTTCATCCTCAGGCTATCTGTATCTTGTCCCTCTTTCACGAAGCGGAGGCATCGCCGCAGCGGTTCACCACCGTGATACGGTCACGCTCTGGTATGGCGGGTTGTATGACCGCGACAGCGCGTCGGCTGCAAGGGTCGCCTCGCTGCTCGGCGACAGACTCGGAGCTTCCTGCCTTGAGGTCGTCGATCTGCTGCGGGATACGGTGTCGGTTGCCCGTTCCGGGCTGCTGAGGATCAACCGGGTCGGGCCGGAGTATGCCACCCCTGTCGCTCCGGTCATCCTTACCAATTCGGCACGCCGACCTCCCGGGCCGGTGGAGATCGATGGAAATCTCTTCGCGCAGATTCCGATGCAGCGCAGGCTGGAGCGGACGATTGCTCTTGAGCCGGGCACAAACTGGAAGCGAATATCATGGGACTGATCTTCAGACCGAACATCTTCAAACCTTTTCCGCAAGTCGTTGCGGCGATGACGTATCGCGGAGGAGTCCGGGAACCCTACGGCTTCAACATGTCGAGCTATATCGGGGATGCCGAGGAGCGGGTGACGGCCAACCGCCGGAAGCTTGCCGAAGGACTCGGTTTTCCTCTTGACCGGCTTGCCGTGCAGAGACAGGTTCACGGCGATCGGGCGGTCCGCGTCGGCGAAGACTATCGGCCCGGAGAGTCGGATGCTCTTCATACCGACGAGGCCGGTCGGCTGCTGGCGGTCAGCATTGCCGACTGCGTGCCGGTGCTGGTCGCCGAGCCGGAGTGGGGTGTGGTGGCGGCGATCCATTCGGGCTGGAGAGGAAGCGCACAGAATATCGCCGGGAAGACCGTCAAGCGTCTGAAGCGTGAGTACGGACTGTCGGCTGCCGGACTCTACCTCTGGATCGGTCCCTCTGCCGGACAATGTTGCTACGAGGTCGGCGGGGACGTTGCCGAGGCTTTTGCAGCCAGGCACAGCCGGGAGATCGGCGGCGGCAAATATCTCTTCGATAACCGGGGTGTTGTGCTGGAACAGTTGATCGATGCCGGTGCGGATCCGGAGCACATCGAGGTGGACATACGCTGCACGATCTGCGACCGACGGTTCCATAGTTGGAGACGTGAGAGGGAGCAGAGTGGACGGATGTTTGCGGTGATCGGTCTGCGTGATGAACATAACGACGGGTGACCGTCGGAAACCCTTGTCCCGCAAGGCTTTCCGACGATTTGTCACTTGTCGGAACGAATGGGTCGCCGTACATTGGCGGATCGAAAGTTCGACGAGGGTTGTCTCTCGGCATGTGCGTGGCGGCGATACCCGTCGGCTTCTCGTCAAGTCAACACACATTCAATCGGAGGATGTTCAGGTGAACAAAGCCGAACTTATCGAAGCAGTTGCCAAAGAGGCAGACATCTCGAAGGCGGACGCAGAACGTGCGCTCAACGCCACAACCGATACCATCAAGAAGGTTCTGAAGAAGGGAGACACCGTGCAGTTGATCGGCTTCGGATCGTTTGGCGTCGTCAAGCGCGGCGCCCGCAAGGGACGCAATCCACAGACGGGAGAGACGATCAAGATCAAGGCATCGAAGGCGCCGAAGTTCACGCCCGGCAAGGCATTCAAGGATGCCATCAGCGGCAAGAAGTAAGGACGGCCTTTATTGTCCGACTATATCGAGCCGGTTTCCTGTCGGGAATCGGCTCGCTTCTTTTTTCGACGGCTCGGGCTTTTTCCGAGTCGTCCCTTAACAAAGGATCGATACCGTCATGGAAGCGAATCGTCTCTCGCAGCATCAGACCGAAGAAGTTCCGGAAGGTCGTCCGGGGAACCTCTGGGGAGCGTCGAACCTCCTCAGCCTTTGCCGTCTTCTGCTGACGATCCCCACGTGTCTCCTCATCTACTACGACTACCGCACGCTTGCAGTGGTCACCTTCTTCATCGCCGCGGCCACCGATTATCTTGACGGATGGACGGCCCGACGCTTCGGACAGATTTCCGACCTCGGAAAGATCCTCGATCCCCTGGCCGACAAAATCTATGTTGCCGGTGTCGTGATCCTGCTGCTGATTCTCGGAGTCCTTCCCCTCTGGCTCGTCCTGCCGATTCTCCTGCGTGATCTGTTGATTCTTCTCGGCGGTATCTTCGTCCGGCGCAGAACCGGACGTGTTCTTCCATCGAACTGGACCGGCAAGTGGGCGGTCGGCGTCCTCTCGATCACACTTCTGCTGATCTATCTCGGCGTCGGAGGGATCGCTCTCCATCTTTTTATCGGACTTACGCTCGCGATGCTGACTCTTTCGCTTGCCCTCTACATCTCAAGAGCTGTGACGGTACTCCGGTCGGCAGAGGAGAGATGAAGCTCTGAGCTCCCGTGGAAATATCTTCACCATCTCTCACTCCCCGGTTGTCGATAAATCCTTTTCTTTCACGATACTGTTTGTGCGTTAACCTATAAAACTATCGCTTCAATGGGCATCTTTAACAAGCTCAAGGAGAAAGTCCGCGAAACGGTTCAGGAGACGAAGACCTCGATTCGCGAGACGGTGGAGAGTCTGAAGTACGACCGGCTGAAGGAGGGGCTGAAACGGACGCGGCAGGGGATCAGCGAGAAGATCGGTGTCGCGGCCCGGCAGGGGAGAGTGATCGATGATGCGTTGCTCGACGAACTGGAGGAGGCGCTTCTTCTTGCCGATGTCGGGGCGAACATGACGATCGACATCAGCGACCGGATTCGCGACCGCGTCCGGGAGGAAGGGCTGAAAGAAGCCGGAGACCTTCCCCGACTGCTTCGCCAGGAGATCGAGAAGAAGCTTTCAGATTCGCCGTCGCGGGAGAACGACCGGCTCTATCAGCTCCCGGAAGACGAGCGTCCTCACGTCATCATGATCGTCGGCGTTAACGGCGTCGGAAAGACGACGACCATCGGCAAGCTGGCCCACAACTACCGGTCTGCCGGATACGAAGTCCTGATCGGCGCGGCCGACACCTTCCGGGCCGCCGCCAACGAACAGCTTGAGGTCTGGGCCGAGCGTGCCGGCGTCGACATTATTCGGCAGAAGCAGGGGGCCGACCCGGCCGCCGTTGCCTACGACACGTTGCAGGCCGCTGTCAGCCGGAACGCCGACGTGGTCCTGATCGATACCGCCGGACGACTCCACACGAAGACGAACCTGATGGAGGAGTTGCGGAAGATTTCCCGCGTGATGAAGAAGCTGAAGGAGTACGCCCCGAACGAGGTCTTCCTCGTGCTGGACGCCACCACCGGACAGAACGCCCTGCAGCAGGCCAAGGAGTTCATGAATGCGGTGGAGATCACCGGACTGATCCTGACGAAACTGGACGGGACGGCGAAGGGGGGAGTGGTGATCTCGATTGCGCACGAGCTGAAGATTCCGCTCCGCTACATCGGCGTCGGCGAGAAGATCGATGATCTGCAGCCCTTCAATCTGGAGACCTTCGTCGATGCCCTCTTTGCCTTTGACGAAGAGGAGACCGAGGCATGAGCACTGGGGGAAGGGAACCGAATCTTCGCCGGGGATGTCTGGCCGGACTCCTCGTGCTGATTCTCCTCGGCTCCGGTCTGGTCTACATGTGGTTCCAGGTCTACAGCAAGTTCACTCCTCCGGAGGAGTTGAAACCCTACGCCACGCGCGAGAGCACGATGGCTCTGATCGTCAACAAGGGACCGGCGCCGGGACCGGACAAACGTCTGACCGAAGAGGACCTGCAGTTCTACCTGAACTCCCTCGACTCGGTCAACAGCGGCTGGCGGGTCTTCGACGCCGCCTGGGATTCCACCATGGCGACGCGGAAGCCGGAGGACAGAGATGAGGAATTCGACCCGCTCGATCTGGATCATCTCGGCGTCATCTTCTTCCGGACCAATCTCTACGCTCGCCGCGCACTGGTGAACTACCTGAACGACCGGAACCGGTCCTGGGATCAGTATCAGTGGACGAAGGCGAGGATGCTGGCCGCCTCCGACATCACACAGCAGGAACTGACCGACACGGTCCGGCGGTTTCTGGACCGCTACAACTTCACGCTTCCCGACGAGGGGGGTGAGCCGGTCAGCAAGGATCTCTTCGCGAGAGTGCGGGGAATGCGGGAGAAGGGGATTGACTCGGTGGAACAGGGGCTGGTCGCCCCCTACCGCGAAACCATCCTGACCAAAGGCATCCACAGCCTGACGCAGACCGAGGAGATGTTCTACGGCGAGAACGAATGATTTCCGTTCCGGTCGGTCGGGGACCGGCCTGATGTGACAAATAATAAGCCGGTTGCATTCCCGGGAAGAATTACCGTACATTTGCAGTCCCTCTCGGGAAGACGAGGGGGACAATGATCGCGGGGTGGAGCAATTGGTAGCTCGCCAGGCTCATAACCTGGAGGTTGCAGGTTCAAGTCCTGTCCCCGCTACAAAGGAAACCCGGAGAAGCTTGATGCACAAGGCTCTCCGGGTTTTTCATTTCTGCGTTGTACACTATCTTGTACACTAATTCAGGAAAAATGAAGCCCGAACCGTTGTTGCCGGTTCGGGCTTGTTCTTTTCTTGAATCCTTCTATCTTCTGAAATCCTTCACGGGAGTGTGCTCAGGTCGGCAGTTGCCGGGAATCGAATCCCTTCCCTTGCATGGATAGCCATTTTCGTTTTGATCGTTGCAGTGAAGTACATGACGAATCGCAGATTCAGTTCTTCAGTCAATTCGGAGGTGACTATGAAACCGACACGATCATTTCTTGCAGGCTCATTATACTG
>CBFGQN010000128.1:0-8563 GCA_965650895.1 uncultured Ignavibacteria bacterium
CTCGGATCGGTCCGTTTTGATCCGTTCTGAAGTAACTTTTGTCCGGTTCGAACTCTCTATATACCTTTGAAACTTTCGGAAACGTATCGGAGGAGAACCGGTAACGGAGACGGCCCGGACACTTGCCGCCTCCTTCCTTTCGTCATGGTCTTCACCGCCGTGCGCTCCTTATCGGGTGCGTTCTCCGGAAAAGTTCCAGATACGGATTTATTCATCAAGCAACCACCGATCATGAAGTTGTTCCCGACACGTCTTGCCCCGCTGCTTCTTTCTCTCTTTCTGCTTTCGTCTGTTGCTGAAGCTCAACAGATTTATAACTACGAGACCGAAAGCGATTTCGTGATGCCGAAGGGGAGGGAGCTCTTCTTCTACGGTATGCGTTCCTGGCCGTTCGGGAAGATTCCCCAGGGGGCACGTCTGAAGGCGCTCGGGGAGATGGAGAAGATGCCCCGCTACGGCAGTGGCGTCTCGACGCTTGCGGACGATTCCTGGCGGCAGATCGGTCCGATGACGGTGGGGGGGCGCGTCCGCTCGATTGCGGTTCACCCGACCGACGGAAAGACGCTCTGGATCGGAGCGGCCGACGGCGGTGTCTGGAAATCGACCGACGGCGGGGAGTCGTGGCGAGCGGTGATGGATAACGAGAACGCCATCTCGATGGGGGCGATCGCCGTCGCTCCGTCGAATCCTTCGATTCTCTATGCCGGGACCGGGGAGATGAGTTCCAACGTCGATGCCTACACCGGGGCCGGCATCTTCAAGAGCGAGGATGGGGGTGAGAGCTGGCGTGTGCTCGGTCTGACCAACGTCGGCGCCTTCTCCCGTATCGTGGTTCATCCGACAAACGACCGGGTGCTCTGGGCCGGGGGGACGAAGAACAACGACGGACTCTATAAGTCGGAAGACGGCGGGGAGACCTGGCGGAAGACGCTGGACGATCCGGTCAGCGACATCGCCGTCAATCCGGCCAATCCGAACGAACTCTGGGTTGCTCTGATGGGGAACGGGGTTCGCTATTCGTCCAACGGCGGAGAGACTTTTGCGACGCGGAACACCGGCATCACGCAGAACGGTTATGTCATCAACAGAATGTCGGTTCAGGTCGCTCCGTCGAACCCCTCGATTCTCTACGCTCTTGCCCACGAGTCGATCGGGACCAGTGCCACAAGCCAGGAGTTCGCGCGCATCTACAAGTCGACCAACAGCGGACAGAGCTGGACGCGGATCTACGACGGAACGGGATCGGGAGATTTCCTGAAAAGCTCGTCGACCTCACGTTCGCAGGGATGGTACAACAATGTCATCATTGTCAAGCCGGACAATCCGGATGTTGTTCTGGCCGGAGGTGTGCGGATGATCCGGACGACCAACGGAGGAGGCACCTGGCCGTCGGCCGGTGGAAACGTCCATCCGGACCATCATGCCTTTGCGTTCGATCCGACAAATCCTTCCCGACTCTACAACGGCAACGATGGCGGAATGTACCGGAGCAATGACGGAGGGGCATCGTTCGAGGACATCAACAACGATCTGCCGATCTCCCAGTTCTATGCCATGGCAATCGACCAGCGGGAGAATAATCTGACCTATGGCGGTACACAGGACAACGGGACGCTGACGAGCACATCCGAATCGTTCGGCGATATCTTCGGCGGCGACGGATTCTTTGTGGCGGTCGATCATACCGATCCGGACATTATCTATATCGAGCGGGAGTATGGTCAGATGTACCGGCTGGACCGGTTCGGTGCCACGACGATGTTTCTGAGCGGCGACTTCAGCGCAAACTCCGATGTCGTCAACTGGTCGGCACCCCTGGTGCTGGACCCGCACGATCCGAGCCGACTCTACAGCGGTCGCGATTCTCTCTACGTCTGCCTGAATCCCCGGAGCGACCGGAACGCCATCAAGTGGCTGGCAGTCTCGCCTTATATGCCGGGGAATGTTTCCGCCATGGTCGTCTCCCCCCACAGCGCTGATGTCATCTTTATCGGCTCGGCCCGCGGAACGGTGCAGCGGACGACTGACGGGCTGAACAACTGGACCGATCTGACGTTCGGTCACGGTCTGCCGAACCGGGCGGTGACCGACTTCGTCTTCTCGCGCAACGATCCGAATACTCTCTATGCCGGCTATTCCGGCTTCTATACCGAGCATGTCTTCAAGTCGACCGATCTGGGGGAGACCTGGGTGGGCATCAGCGAGGGGCTGCCGGATATTCCGATCAACGCTCTGGAGCTTCATCCGGACGATGAGAACATCATTTTTGCCGGATCCGATCTCGGGGTGTTTATCACGCTTGACGGCGGGGCCACCTGGGCGGTCTTCAACGAGGGTCTTCCGCGCGTTTCGGTTGCCGATCTGGCCATCCATCTGGATTCGAAAATCCTGCGGGCCGCCACGCACGGACGTTCGATGTTCGAGCGGGGGATCGGAGGAGATCCGATCCGGATCACGCCGTCGATTACTTCTCCGCACGGAGGAGAAAACTGGATCGGCGGGACGCAGAACGTGATCGCCTGGGGAGGATTCAACGATCCGAGCGGTGTGACGCTGGAGTTTTCCCTGGACGACGGGGAGAACTGGCGCGTGCTCGGGAAGAACATTACCAGTTCGGTTTTCCGCTGGAACACCGTGCAGGCCAATACGATCACTGCGCGGGTCCGCGTTACCGGATTTACCGCAGCCGGCGAAACGCCGGTGACGGTCGTCAGCAACACCTTCTCGATCAGACCGTTCGGACAGGGGACGGTCCTGACGACCGACTCGAAGCCGACCGTGCCGTACGGTATCGCATCGGACGGCGAGTATCTGTGGGCGACCGATTTCAACGGGAACACGCTCCTGAAGCTGGATCCGAACACGCTCGACGCCGTCGAACAGATTACGCTGGAGAAGAGAGCGGGGGACAGTCTCTTCACGGACATTACCTACTGTCCACCCCGGAGTTCGTTCTTCCTCCATCGTCTGAACTCGACGGCGACTGCCGGTGCCGGAGGGGTTCTGGTCGAGGTCGACAAGCAGGGGAAAGTGCTCGGTCTCTGGAACTCTCCCTGTGCCTATCCGATCGGACTTGCCTGGCTCGGGTCGCGCAACGAAGGGTTCGATTTTCTGCTGGCCTCCGACCGTGACGGTGGGCAGTTGATCCATTTCTATGATCTGGGGGCGCTCGATCGGGGAAGCTCCGATGCCCTTCCCTTTACCGCCTATGAGCGTGTCAACATCGTGGAGAGCGGACCGCGCGGCATGACCGCCGACAGCGGAACGTACTGGCAGGTCATCACCGAT
The DNA here is from genome assembly GCA_965650895.1 of uncultured Ignavibacteria bacterium. Classification (GTDB taxonomy): domain Bacteria; phylum Bacteroidota; class Ignavibacteria; order OLB7; family OLB7; genus JAGWAZ01. The sequence goes on from CBFGQN010000128.1 coordinate 3,289, forward strand.
TTTACCGGAGGGACGCTTCAGAACGCTCATGCCTATCAGTACGGCATTGACGATCCCGATCAGGCGGTTGTCTGCGGCGTGGAACTTTCCTCTCCTCTGTCGGATGTCATCAACGGACGGGGGATCGAGATGGATCCGCAGGACAAAGGATTGTGGCTGACCGATTTCGGCGGGAACATCTACAAGATCGCAAGCTGCTACACGCAGCCCGGACCTTCGGATTCGGGAACGGCTCCCAGCTCGGGCGTGGAGGCCGGTCCGGCCGTTGCCGACGGCGTTGCGCTCCGGCAGAACGTTCCGAATCCCTTCGGAAGCGAAACGGAAATCGGATTCACCCTCCCGAAGCCGATGCACGTCCGGCTGATGATTCACGATATGAACGGTCGTCTGATGGCCACCGTCGCCGACCGGATGTTCGAGAGGGGAGAACAGAGCATACGCTTCGAGCCGAAGGGGATGCCCTCCGGGCTCTATCGCTACTCCCTTGTTCTCGAAAACGGAGGAACGATATCGAGGACGATGGTCTATCTGAAGTAGAGAAGGATCGTTGTTTGTCAAGGGGAGCGGACGGAGGTTCGCTCCCCTTTGTATTTGTTGGTTGATGAGGGGCGAGGAGGGTTGAGAGTCGGGAGTCGAGGGTCAGGAGTCGGGAGTCAAGAGAAATAGTGGAATTTGTGGGAAAGCGGAGCCTGGGAAGAGAATCGGCGAGATGGATCGTTGAAGGCCGGCTGCTGAAGGCTCATCCCTGAAAACCACCCGGAACCACGCAAAGCTGATAGCTCAAAGCTGATAGCTGATCGCTCAAAGCTGATAGCTCACCGCTGATAGCTACCCCTTCACACCTCATCCCTGAAAACAAACAGGCCGACCGGCAACCCGATCGACCCGTATGTGTACAGTCGGAAATGTCGTTGTCCTCACGGCGGAAAAGTATGGCGCAGCCGTCGTGGTTACCTTGCGCCGACACCAAGTGAGCGATACAGCCCGTTCAGTATTCTGCGCGTACGATCATCACCGTTCTGCACAAGATCAGTGATGGTGTTCAGCGAATGCATTACGGTGGTGTGATCTCTCCCTCCGAAGTGGTTCCCGATCGTCTTCAGCGAGGCACCGGTCAGCTCGCGAATCAGATACATGCCCACCTGCCGGGCGAAGACAATCTCCTGCTTGCGGGATTTTCCCGTCAGCAGCGACATCGGAATCTGAAGAAGTTCGCAGACCTCCTGCTGGATCTTTTCGGCCGTGACGGTCTGTTCCTGGACCGTGGCGATGTCTCCGATCACGTCCCGCGTCAGGTCGACCGACAACGGAATGCTTCGCAGAGAAGATTCGGCCAGCAGGGAGATCAGACAGCCTTCAAGTTCCCGCACCGAGTGGGTGATGTTCCGGGCAATGTACTCGATCACATCCCCCGGAAGCTGATACCCTTCGTCGGCACTCATCTTCTGCAGGATCGCAATGCGCGTCTCCAGATCGGGGGGCTGCAGATCGGTGGTAAGCCCCCACTGGAACCGACTGATCAGCCGCTCGTTGACTTTCTGCAACTGCTTCGGCGGGACGTCGCTCGTCAGGATAATCTGCTTCCCGGCCTGGTTCAAGGCATTGAACGTGTGGAAGAAATTATCCTGCGTCGCCTCCTTGTTGGCGAAGAACTGGATATCGTCGACGATCAGGACGGTAGCCGAGCGGTAGAAGTTGTTGAACTCGGTCGTCTTCTGATTCTGGATCGAATCGACAAAGTCCAGACTGAAGCGCTCCGATGTCGTGTAGATGATCCGCTCGCCGGTTCCCCGCTGCAGAATTTCGTGGCCGATTGCCTGGGCCAGATGGGTCTTTCCCAGACCGGTCCCGCCGTAGATGACCATCGGATTGAACCGGGTCTTGCCCGGATTCTCCGCCACTGCCTTGGCGGCTGCGTGGGCAAACTGGTTACACTCTCCCTTGACGAAATTCTCGAATGTGAACCGTGGATTCAGTTCCACGCTCGAATAGTCGGAGGTGACCTGTTGTACCGAAGGACGGGTAAAGGTAATCTGCGGCCCTCGTCCTTCTCCCCCTATCGTTCCTCCGGTATTTCCTGTGAGTCCCGGAGCGGATGTGCCCGGGAGGGGGAGCTTCACCGCACGGTGTGCGGGATTCTCCGGCGCCTCCTCATCGACCGTGTGGTAGACCAGTTTGGCCGATTCCCCCAGAATCTTCACAAGAGTTTTACGGACTACCGAGTAGTATTTCTCGTCGATCCACTCGTAGAAAAAACGGTTCGGAACCTGAATGTTGATTGTCGCTTCTTCCAGACTCAGCGGTTTGGTCGGCTCGAACCAGGTCTTGAAGGCTTGCGGAGAGACTTTCTCCCGAATCAAATCAAGACACTCGTTCCAGACGACCTCAACCTCCCTGGATAGCTGCTCCGGCATAGGTAGTCGTGACGGTTTACGATGACGAATTACTGATGTTATGCGAATTTGATCTGACGATCGTGCAGGATGAATCGGAAGTTAATACACACCGGATGAGGATTGCAACGTTTCACTGTTCCACAAACAAGAAATATCTTTCCGACCCCGGCAGGTATGCCAATCGTTACAGGCCGAGGGGGGAAAGCGTGTGGCTTTTCTGATCGGAGTTTGTATTTTTGATGTCCTGTTTTTTGCTACAGAGAGATTCTATCAAACATATTCAGACAGGTGTGCTATGAAACGGACATTTCAACCCAGCAGACGGAAGCGGCGGAACAAGCACGGATTCCGTTCCCGTATGTCGAGTCATAACGGTCGCAAGGTCCTTGCACGGCGGCGTGCCAAGGGACGCAAGCGTCTGACCGTCAGCGATGAAGTCAATCGATAGGGCCTGTTCCGTCCGGAGGTGATACCCCTCCTTTGTGAGGGTATCACAGGTCCGGGGTGGAGATTCCAGGCAATGCAAGCGTGAGTTTTCGAACAGCGTGAGTTACCGAACAGCGGCACCCGCAGTTATTGCCGATCAGCGATGATCGGATAGCTGCGGGTCATTACTTTCATAGAGGCGGGATGAGGGGGAAGACCCGATATCGACTGCGAAAGGAGATGGTCCTGCGTGGGCGGGAGAACTTCCGGACGCTCTTCGAGCAGGGGAGGGGATTCCGGTCGGGAAATCTTGTGCTGAAGTATCGGATTGCGGAAGATGCTTCTGCGTCGCGTATTATCACTGCCTTTATCGTGCCGAAGAAACATGGGAGAGCTGTTGACCGTAACCGGGCGCGGCGTCTGATGCGGGAGGCCTGGCGACTGGCCTATCCGTCGATCGCCGAACGGCTCCCGGAGAACGTCACGCTCCATCTGGCGCTGATCTGGTCCGGACCTCCGGCAGCAGCCGGACGACCGGAGTTCGGGCCGATGGAGACTGATCTGCGAAAGGGGATCGGGAAGCTCTTTGCAAGGCTCTTTCCCCGGAGCGATAATTCCTCTTCCGATGAGGTGCGGAATGAAGGGAAGCGATGACCATAAGGGTGAGATTACGGAGACCGGAGCCGATATGCCGCAAGGGACGGGAAGCAATTCGATTCCGATCCTCTTCAGGCGAGGGGTTGCAGGTCTGATCCGGGGGTACCAGCGATTCATCTCGCCGGCTCTCCCCTCAAGCTGCCGGTTCACCCCCACCTGCTCGGAGTATACGCGCCAGGCGATCATCAGACATGGTGTGCTGAAAGGCATCTGGCTTGGAACGAGACGCATCCTGAAGTGCCATCCCTTCCATCCGGGGGGAGAGGATCCGGTCCCCTGAACGCGACGCGACGGGAATCATTGATAACCACACACAACGTCAAGCAACAACGAATGGATAAACGGACGTTTGCAGCCTTCATTCTGATCGGATTGGTCTTCCTCATCTGGTCCTTCTTCTTTACGCCCAAGCCGGAAGCGCCACCGCAGACGGCCGACACCACTGTGGTGCAGGACAAGCCGGCCGATACCACCGGAGGGATAAGCGGAACCACGCCGGATTCCATCCCGGTGACGCCCGTCGATTCAAACGATCCGTACAGAGTCTGGAAGAGTGGCGGAGAGCGATACGTGACGATCGAGACGCCCCTCTATACCGCCGTCCTGAACACCAGAGGGGGACTCCTGGCCCGTTTCTCGCTGAAGAAGTACAATGCATGGTATGGCGAGCCGGTCCAGTTGATCAATGATTCGGCAGGCTTTCCCGGCGAGCTCGGCGTGACGTTGCAACTTGCCGATGGTCGGAACCTTGATACCCGCGAGTTCTTTTTCGATATCCCCGAAGATGGGACGATCACGCTCGGCGAGAACGACTCGGTGGTCGTCACCGCCCGGCTTGCCTCTGCGGCCTCCGGCGGAGTTGCAGGGGATTCCACCGCTCCCGCAGATGAGACTCCCGGAACCGGAGGCACGGCGGTTCTGGAAAAGCGCTTTGTCTTCCACGGGAACGATTACGATGTCGGCCTGAACGTCAACGCTCCGCAGAGCGAGGGATATGTGGTCGATTGGGAGGGAGGACTGAAATACCAGGAACACAACTCGGTCGATGAATCGTCGCAGGCGAAAGCCTATGTGATGATTAACGAAGAGCTGGAGGAGCTGGATGCCGAAGTTGACGTCCCGAACAAATCGGAGTCCTTCACCGGCTCGATCGAATGGGTGGGAACAAAGACCAAGTACTTCGCCGCCGCCCTCGTGCCGCAGACGCCCATGAGTTCCACCGCCACGCTGACCGGCAACGCGGCCAAGGCCGACTCGAACGGTCTGGTGGAATCCTACGACTTCAGTCTGACGGTTCCGGCGGGCAATCCGGAAGCCTCCTTTACGCTCTTCCTCGGGCCGCTGGAGTATGATCTTGCGCAGGAGCATAACCTGACCGGTATGGTCAACTACGGCTTTCTGGAGTTCATGGTCCGACCGATCGCCGAGTATATCCTTCTTCCTCTGTTCCGTCTGCTCCACAGCTTTATCTCCAACTGGGGACTCGTCATCATCGTCTTCTCGATCCTGATCCGCGGCGCCCTCTGGCCTCTGTCGATTCCGCAGATCAAGTCGTCGGAGAAGATGAGGCTGGTGCAGCCGGTGGTGGCGGACCTTCGTGAGCAGTACAAGGACGATCCGCAGAAGCAGCAGATGGAGACCATGAAGGTCTACCGGGAGTACGGCATCAATCCGGTCGGCGGATGTCTTCCGCTGCTGTTGCAGTTGCCGATTCTCTATGCTCTCTGGACAACGCTGTCGAACGCCATCGATCTGCGGCAGGCGCTGGTTCGAACGCACGCGCATCTCGGCCAGCT
>CBFGQN010000129.1:0-8523 GCA_965650895.1 uncultured Ignavibacteria bacterium
GCCGAAAGTCCCGCAACCGGCGTCTGCAACGTCAGCGTGTTCCGGGTACCGTCGCCGGCATTGTCATCGAGGATGAGACGTTCGGTGTTGAAATCGCGATTCTGACTGAAGAGAGAAACCGAACTGAAGATCAGTATCGGCAGGAAGAGTGCGGCAACTCCCCTTTTTGCGGATGTTCGATGGAACGGGTACCTCATAAACATGTGCCTCCAACTGTGTGTGACTTTGCCTTGCGGCAATAGATGACTGATATATGACTAGTGATTGAATCCCTCACAGAGCACCTGAAAGTCGGACAAATCAGGCTCGTCCGGACAACGACAAATATGATTACCGGCTATCAATGTATTCAGTGAAATGGTCGGGATCGGACCTGAAGCATCAAAAGGAGATGAGGGTTACCGAATCGGACCATCAAAAATATAGGAGATTTATTCAATACACTGGCCGCCCGACTGCATAAATTTTGGCAAGCCGACAGGGTATCATCGAGACGTATTGGTGACAGCCGTTGCAGCGGTTGGTGGTCGGGGTGTTGCACCGAGAAGGTGAGAAGGCTGCAAACGGAAAGCCCGGCTCCCCTTCGGGAAGCCGGGCTGTTCCGGATCCGTTCCTTCGTTCCGATGCCGGACTACTGCGTCTCGATCACCTGATAGAAGTACTGGTACGACGTCGATGCCGCCGGTACGCCGATGAAGTTGATCGTGAAGCCGGCAGTCGTCCGGGTCACGTAGGCACCCACACCGACTCCCGCCCCGTTTGCCGGGGTCAGCACGACGATCGGTGCCGTCGCGTATGCCGCGTCGAACGTCACGGTCGCCTGTGCTCCGGCTGCCGGAGTCCCGCTGGTCGTGATGTCGATCATACCGGCCACGTCGGTTTCGTTCGAAAGAACCGCAGTGGTAACATTGGCACCGGCCGCAGCAGCAGCCGGTGCGGTCGTCTGCTGCGAAGTCCAGTGTCCGTCGTTGATGATGATCCGCGAGTTGGCGACCGACGTTGCCCCGTTCACCCGAACCGTGATGTCTCCCGTCCCCGGGTTGTCCAGATCCAGCACTTCGGTCGCAGCACTGCTGCGGGTCAGACTGCTGTCGGTGAAGAGCAGATTCGTTGCGGCGGGATCGCCGTTGACGAACATATTGTCCCCGACATGCAGGTCGCCGACCGTGCTGCCGATCGGTCCGTGGAAGTCGGCAAAACCGTTGACCGTCAGACTTCCGGTCACCGTTGTTCCCGTCGTCGTGACGTTGATGGCCGTCGTCCCGTTCACGCCGATCGATCCGGTCGACGTTCCGTCATATCCCAGCACCATCTCGTCGGTCCCCACGCCGTTCGCATCGCCGATGTGAACGCTTCCGCCGTTGACGAAGATGTCGCTCCAGCGAAGAGCATCCGTGCCGAGCGAATACGTGTTGTCGGTCGAGGGGATCACGTTCGCATCCACGTTCACAGCTCCCGACCCGTTGCCGAGATTGATGTTCCCCGTGTTCGTCGTGTTCACATTCAGGTCACCCGTTGCCGAGTTCCCCCGAAGCTCGTCGACATTGAAGACGTCGTTGTCGTTCATGTCCAGATCCCCGTTCAGCGTCAGCGTCCCGACAGACAGCGCGCCGCTGACGTCCATGTCGCCGTTGACGTCCACTTCCACCGCGCCGCCATCGACGCCGTCGACCTGCAACTGCTCGGCGTCGGTTCCGTCACCGATCACGTTGCCGGCCGCCTGCGCGTCGAACGCGCCGACGAGCGTCGTCGTTCCGTCAACATTCAGGTCCGTGTCCACATCAAGGCTGCCCGTCACGTTTGCGTCGTCGTTGACCACGACGTCACCCGTCGAACTCGACACCGCCCCCTGCAGTTGGCTCGTGCCGGTCACCGTCAGGTTGCCGTTCAGCGTCATCCCGCCGAACGTCGGCGTCGAGGTCGTGCCGATATCCTGCGGCAGCGTAAGGGTCACGCTCCCCATCTGGGGCGTGCCGGTGGTTCCGTTCGCAAGCACCTGATCCGCAGTTCCGGTGATGGTGGTGGTTGCGATCGAAGCCGGATCGGTCCAGCTCATCACCCCCCCCGTCGTCGAAGTCAGGATATAATCGTCCGCCGCCGGAGCACCCGTCGGAAGCGTGTAGGTAATATCCGCCGACTGCGTCCCCGCCTGGAACGACGAGTAGTTCGTTCCCCCCGGAGGGAAGGCACCGGTCGTCGAGTTCGCCTCGTAGAAGCGGAGTTCCCCGGCGCTGTTGGTGTTGTTCGCAAGCCAGAGGTCGGCGTTGGCAAAAGTGACCACGTTCGAGTCGACGATCGTCATCGGCGCCGCCCCCGAAGCGTCGTTTGCGTTGTAGCCGAAGTTGCGCGGTCCGTCCAGCGTCATGCCGTTGCCCCCCGGGACCACCGAGTAGGCTCCGTAGACGACGTTTCCGGAACCGCCCCCGATCACCGCGTGGTTCGAAATGCTATCCATCAGGTTCCCTTCGCCGCCGCCGATTACCGCGTGGGTCGAGACGCTGTCGATAGTGTTCCCTTCACCGCCGCCGATCACCGCGTGTTCCGAGAGGTCGTTGATCAGGTTGTTCTCTCCCCCTCCGATCATGCTGTGCGACGACGTGTTCGTCACGAGGTTACCGCTGCCGCCGCCGATCACGGCCTGAGCACTGCCGTTGGTGATCGTGTTCAGTCGACCGCCGCTGATCGTCCCGTATGCCGCACCGTTTATAAGAAAGTTCCCGTAGCCGCCACCGACAGATCCGTAATTGGCACCGGAGAAGATCTGGTTGGAATCGCCCCCTGCGACCGAGCCGTAGTTCATTGCCCCGATCAGGTTTCGACGTCCGCCGCCGATCGCACTGTACTGGCTTCCGTCGGTGACCACGTTGGAATCGCCCCCTGCGATCACTGAACGAACACCACTGTTCGTAATCAGGTTGACCCGTCCTCCACCAATGAAGGCATGCGTCGCGCTGTTGTTGATCAGGTTGCCGTAGCCGCTACCGATTCCGCTGTACTGGCCACTGTTTGTGATCGTGTTTCCGTAACCGCCGCCGATACTGCTGTAGGAGGCTCCGTCGGCAATCGTGTTCGAATCGCCGCCGCCAATCGCCGACCAGGCTCCGCTGTTGGTGATCAGGTTCCGTCGGCCGCCGCCAATCGCCGAATACTGTGCGCTGTTGTCGACCCGGTTGCCGTAACCGCCGCCGACTGCCGCGTACTGCGCAGACGCCGCAAGAACGTTCCCGTAGCCGCCGCCGATAGCTCCGTAGCTTGCTCCGTCGGTGATACGGTTGGAATCGCCGCCGCCAATCGCCGACCGGTTTCCGCCGTTGGTGATCACGTTCAGCCGTCCGCCGCCGATTGCCGAATAGGCTGCACTGTTGCTCACCAGGTTACCGTAACCGCCGCCGACCATGCTGTAGTTGGCGCTGAAGGAGATCTGGTTGGAATCGCCACCCCCGATGATGCTGTAGGACATCGACGTCAACAGATTTCTGCTTCCTCCTGAAATTGCACTGTACGTGCTGCCGTCGGTGATGACGTTGGAATCGCCGCCGGCGATCACCGAACGGATACCGCCGTTCGAAATCAGGTTGACCCGTCCGCCGCCGATGAAGGCATGTGTCGCGCTGTTGTCCACCCGGTTGCCGTAGCCGCTACCGATCCCGCTGTACTGAGCGCTGGTCGTGATCGTGTTGCCGTAACCGCCGCCGATGCCGCTGTAGGAGGCTCCGTCGGCAATCGTGTTCGAATCGCCGCCGGCAATCGCCGACCGGGTACCGCTGTTGGTGATCACGTTCAGCCGTCCGCCGTTGATGGTGGAATACTGTGCGCCGTTGTCGACCCTGTTGCCGAAGCCGCCGACGACCGAGCTGTACGTGGCTCCGGACCCCACTCTGTTGGAATCGCCGCCGCTGACCGAACCGTACTGTGCGTTCGAGACCAGGTTTCTCCGTCCCCCTGCGATCGCCCCGTACGACGATCCGTCGGTCACCACGTTCGAATCGCCGCCGCCGATGGCGCCGGCCGTCGAGCTGTTGGAGACAAGATTGACCCGTCCGCCGCCGATCGTACCGTAGGAAGCGCCGTTCGTGACGGTGTTGAGACTACCCCCTCCGACGGTTGAATACTGAGCGGAGTTGGTGGCGAGGTTTCCGTACCCCCCCCCGATTGTCCCGTACGTGGCGCCGGAGATGACCTGATTGGAGTCGCCGCCGCCGATCGTGCCGTAGGATCCGCCGGCAATCAGGTTTCGAGTTCCGCCTCCGATCGCTCCGTAGGTCGACCCGTTGGTCACCGTATTGGAATCGCCGCCGGCAATCGTCGAGCGCAGGCTTGAATTCGTGATCAGGTTCCGTCGTCCGCCGCCGATCACGGCATAACTGCTGGCGCCGGAAAGGGTGTTGGCGTTACCGCCGTCGATAACGGCATAGAGAGAGGAGACCGCAATCGTGTTCGAATCGCCGCCGCCGACGGTACCCGCAGTGGAGTTACCCGTGATCGTGTTGACGCGCCCTCCGCCGATCAATCCGTAGTCTGCCGAAAGGAAGTTCCCCTCGCCCCCGCCGATGGCCGAGTAGAGGGCAACCGTATCCACAACGTTCGGCGAGGCGGCCGATCCGCCGCCGGCAATCACCGAGCCGTAGGCGCCGCTGTCGATCACGTTCTCATAGACGCCGCCGAGAATCATCGGGCTGACCGGATCGGGGAGATAGCGCATCACCGCCGTATCGTTGACCCGAATCTCCAGTTGTGCGCTGTCGGTCGTCCCCAGGAAATCCGTCCCGGGCGTCGTGCCGGTATTCCCCGCCAGCACCCACGAGGTGCCGCCGATCACCGAACCGATCGAACGCTTCAGCAGATCGCCGTTGATATCGGCGACCACGATGCCGTCGTCTACCGTCGGAGCATAGGGAGTGTTCACGGCATTTGCGGAAAGCGATCCCATCCGGATGTTGGCCGTCCCACCGGTCCCCGCAATCGTGGTCGCCCCTGTGGCGGCCGTCACCATGAAGTTGCCCGAGCCGATATCGAAATCGCCCGTCACATCCGTGTTGCCGCTCAGCGTCAGATCACCGCCACCCGGCGTAATCGTCAGATCCTCCGATCCGGTCGTCGAGATGCTGTGTGCCCCCGGCGTCGTTCCGTCGATGATGATCGACAGGCCCGACTGAATCGTCCCGGCCGCAACCACGTTGCCGGTAGAGGCGTCGACGGTGAAGTTCCCCGAGCCGATGTCGAAGAGGCCCGTGCCGTCGTTCCAGAGAAGACTTGCACTCTGGGCAATCTGTCCGCTCGCATCGCCGAAGAGAATCTGGTTGACCGTCAGACCCGGTCCCGACGTCGTCACGATCGTCCCGTCGGCATCCGGGAAGGTCAGCGTCCGGTCGGTTGAAAGTCCCGGAACCGGCGTCTGCAACGTCAGCGTGTTCCGGGTGCCGTCGCCGGCGTCGTCATCGATAATGATTCGTTCCGCACTGAAGTCGCGGTTCTGTGCGAAGAGTGCAGTCGTGCCGCATATCGCAAACACCAGAAGAAGCGTCGCTGTTCTCCCTGTCGCGAATATGCGAGGTAACGGGTAGTTCATAAGTATTTGTGCCTCGTGTATGATAGCTGAAGAAATTTATGCGATGATATGGAGATAGTTCCGAAGAGGCTCCTGAGTCGCGTTTCGGAAACTTTGTACAGGGAGGTAGGAACAGGTCGATATGGAGAGCAAAGGAAGAAAGCACAAATACGGGAGAAGACCCGACACGACGGTGTCGCCTCCGGAATCTCCCTTTTCTGATACTGTTCTGTAAAAGCTCTCGGTCACGGGAAACTATCTCTTCCGGCCGGGCCGGAATGCTGAATAGTCCGACAGTTTATACAGTCAACGTACTGATACCGACGAGAAGTCCGAATCAGGCGGAAGCCGGAGAGTTCCGACTTCCGCCCGTCGTGTCTGATATTCGGCTATAGTCAGTCCGACTCCCGGGTATACCTTCAGGTCAGGGAACCCGGAACCAGGCGTTGTTGCCGTTGGAATAGAAGATTGCACCACTATTGGCTGAGAGGGTTCCGGAAATTGCAGTAGAAGTTCCCCCATCAACCAGATCCGTTCCCGAGCGAGCAACGGTAATGGTGTTACCGCTGGGAGAAGACTCGTTGTGGATAATGAAGAACTTCCCTCCTGAAACCGAATTCGCCGCCGGTAGGGTAATGGTAATCGCCCCACCCGACGTGTTGACGCCGACAATCTCATCCGACCCATTCAGCGTCGTGTTTGCACTCACGTTCCGGTAGGCATACTGCGCGGCCGCCGTCGGCGTGGTCCAGTTGAGCGTATAGAACCGGTTGCTCGGCGTGTTCACCGCAGTGATCCCCAGCACCTGTCCGGCCGTGCCGGCCGTTGAAGGAAGAATCCAGACATCGTTCGTCGTGATCGACGTGTCGGCCCGGAAGGCAACGTAGTTGCTGCCGTTGCCGCTGGCCTCCTGGATTCGCATTTCGTTTGCCGAGTTGTCCGTGTTCGTAAGCACGAACGGCTCGTTCCGCGACTCCAGGAATCCGGCAAAGGTGCTGATGGTTGCCGTCCAGACATTCGACTGTGCGAGGTCGATGCCGAGCGGCGAACCGCCGCTGCCGTTGCCGATCAGCGTACTGTCTCCCGTCACCGTGCCGCCACCACCCGGAGTCGCCCATACCAGGGTCGCCGAGTCCATAAAGGCGTTGCGCGTTCCGACCGTCAGGACATCACCGGGAGCGCCGATCGTGTCCGGGAAGACATAGTTGGAGTTCCGCGGAACGTTCGGCGCACGCAGACCGACATACTGCGAACCGGTGCCGCTCGGCTCCTGCCAGCGGATGTCGCGCCCGTTGTTGTCGTTGTTCGTCAGGGCCAGTCTGCCGTTACCGAGAATAGTGAAGGCGTTGTTGAACTGCTGCAGACCCGTCCAGGTATTCCCATTGGCAGGATTGATGCCGAGCGGAGAGCCTCCCGACCCGTCACCGAGCAGCGTAGCGTTTGTCGACACTGTGCCGCCCCCCGGCGTAATCCACTGCATGGTTCCGGAGTCGATACCGTTCGATGCGGCAAGACTCAGCACCTGGCCCGCCGATCCCATCACTGCCGGGAGAACATAGTTGCCGTTGTTCGCTACCGACGGGGCACGAAGACCGATGTACTGCGTTCCCGTACCGCTCGGCTCCTGCAAACGGATGTCGCGTGCGTTGTTGTCGCTGTTGGTCATCGCAATGCGCGAGTTCGACGTGATCAGGAACGGGCTGGCGAATGTCTGGTTCGCCGTCCACGTGTTCGAGTTGCCCAGATTGATGGCCAGCGGAGAGGCACCCGTGCCGTTGCCCGAAAGAGTAGCGTTGTGGGTTACGCTGCCAAGGCCTGCCGTTGACCAACTCAACACACCGGCACCGTCGGTGACCAGTGCCTGGCCGCTGGTACCGTCGGCCGCCGGAAGCGTCCAGATCTGGTTTGCCGTCACCGCCGCCGGAGCCTGGAAGCCGACGTAATCGGTTCCGCCGCCGGTCTCCACAAACTGCACCTGACCGCCGACCGACACGTTGCCGCTTCCGAAGATGTCCTGCCAGCGGCTTGCGCCGGAGCCGAGATCATACGTATTGTCGGTCCCCGGAAGGAAATCGCCGGTGACGCTCTGGGTTCCCCCGGCAGGATTGGAAATCAGGAACGTCCCTGCCCCTCCCGGATCGGGAACGGTCAGCGTTCCGCCGGTGATCGGACCGGCGGGGGTCTGAATGACGAGAGTGTTACCGTTGTTATCGTCAAGGACCAGTCGCTCCGCGCGATAATCCCGACCCTGTCCCCACAGGGTAGAACCTCCTATGGCAAGGAGGGCCAGGGCTGCAGGAAATAGTGTTCTTCGCATGAATCCGCCTCTGTTTGTTTTAAAACTCTATATCAGAAAAAATGATTTCTTGTTTGGAAAAACATAGGGGCAGGTGAAGACACTCCCTCACCTGCCCCTGTTGTTTCAAGCATGAATCGGTACGCCCGAGGGAGCAGGGAACCGATTCTACGTCAGCCTCATCCTGCCCCTTACGGGTTGATGATCATGTAGTTGATCACGTCTCCGGCAGTTACCGGAGCGGAGAACTGCACTGTGAAGCCGACACCTGCAGTGACTGCCGAGATGTGATGGCTCAACTGGCCGCCGGCTCCCGAAACGCGCGTTACGACGATAACCGAAGTACCGGTCACGTTCACATCTGCAATCGCCTCGGTACCACCCGCGTTCGGAGCGGCAACCGTCACCGCACCGCTGAAGATGCCGGTAGCGTTCTGCGCTGCCGTGGCGTTCGATGCCTGAAGCGCGCCGGTGTTGTCGACGTAGAGCGACTGATTGCCGCCGCCGCTCAGTGCGCTGAAGGTCGTGTTTCCATCGACATTCAGGTCCGTGTCAACATCAAGGCTACCCGTGATGTTCGCGTCGTCGCCGATCACAACATCACCCGTCGAGTTCGACACCGCACCCTGCTGATCCAGCGTTCCGACGTGCGTCGTGTTGCCGTCTACGTTCAGGTCCG
>CBFGQN010000130.1:0-8521 GCA_965650895.1 uncultured Ignavibacteria bacterium
GCTGGGCTTGACGGTCTCGACGTCATCGAGCACCAGCATGGGGTTTCGGGCGACCGAGACCGCGCGCAATTTCCGCAGAAAGGCCGGGATTTCCAGGCGGATTTCCAGTCGGGCTTCGTCGAATTCGAAGCGTACGCCGAGGTCGCGCAGAAGACGCTGCTGCATCCCGAGCGGAATCCGAACGTGGTGGTCGAGCTGCCTCCAGCGCCCCCCCCCCCCCCGCCCCCACCCCCCCCCCCCCGCCCCCCCCCCCCCCGCGGCGCCACCCACCAGCCCCGGGGGCTGGAGTTTTGAGTGCCCGGATGGGCAGAATGCGGTGGGGATATCGATTGTGATTGAGGAGAATACGACCGGGGAAGGGTAGTAAATGAAAAGTTTTTGATAGTTGTTGTGGAAGGCATGAGGACTGTACTCATGCCTTCTGCTTTTTCAAGACCTTTTGCCGGTTCCGGTTGTATCTCCAAGAAGTTGCCGTACCTGTGTGTGGCGTTGATGCAGACTTTTTACCCAGGGGTTGTTGGAACCGAGTTCGTTTTCAATAACGGGAAGCGAATAGCGATAAATCTCTTCTGCTTCGGTATACTCTCCCTTGTCAACCTTGATGTTTGCGATGTTCAGTCGGCATTGATGGACACTTGTGTGATCGGTACCAAAAGCTTTGATGCGGATATCAAGTGCCTTCATAAACGCTTCTTCAGCATCATCAAGTCTGTTCTGTTTCTTGAACAGGGTACCCAGATTGATAAAACACTTGGCGACTTGCGGATTATTCTCTCCCAGAATACTGATTGAAAGAGACAACGCTGTCTGATAATGGTCTTCGGCTTCCTGAAGTCTCTCTGCCAGACTCTCAAATGATCCCAGATTCATAAGGTTTATGGCAATCTCCGGATGATTCCCTCCGTAAATCCCCCGATTGATCTCCATCGCCCGTTCCAGCAACGGTATTGCCCCTTCATAATCCTCTTCACTCCGGAGCACGGCTGCCATGTTGTTCAGGATCATTGCGGTCAGCGGATGATCGTTCCCGAGCGAACGCTCGCATCGTTCCAATGCCGTTGCGAAGATGCCGGAAGCTTCCTTCCACTTCTCCTGCGCGAAGTAGAGGGCCCCGAGATTGACCAGACTCATGATCGCATCACTCTTGTCCCGTCCCATCATCCGTTCGCGAATGCTCAGCGTCCGGATAAAGAGAGGTTCGGCCTTGTCGTAATTGCGAATGGAGTAGAGGAGCGTGGCCAGTGCGTCCAGCACGGTGGCCGTCTCCAGATGGCTTTCCCCGTAGATCCCCTCAATGATGCGAAGGGCTTCCCGCAGCATCTCTTCGGCCTCCTCATAGGAGCCTTGCGCGCCGAGTGACTCTCCGAGTTTCGTCAGCGTCCGGGCGATGTGTTCGTCCGAGCCCTCATTGCTTTGGCGTCGCAGTTCGAGGGCACGACGGTAGAACCGTTCGGCCCCGCCGTACTCGGCCGCCTGGAAGAGGAATGCGCCGACAGTCTCCAGGATTTCGGCCTCCTCCAGCGGGGTCAGCGTCCCGGATGCCTCCAGATCTTCAAGCCGTGCCGTGTAGATCGATTCGAGCGTCGCCTCCTCGTCCCTTGCCGACACCTGCCAGTAGAGGAACGCCACGTGCTTTTTCTAGCTGGTGAAGAGTCGGCAGAAGAGGGGGATGTCGGTCAGGCAGTGCTGCAACCGTTCCGGATCCTTCCCCTGCTGCCACTGCCACGGCTCTTCATCCACGCGGCGGTTGCCGACCGGCTGCGCGGCGAAGTACTCGCCGAGTCGGCGGTGGGTGTTCTTCTTCAGCGTTTCGGTTTTTACGTATCGTTCGGCCACGGCCGTCCGGAGATGTTCGTGGAAGAAGGTGTAGAGTCCGTCCCGCTGCATCAGATGGTAGTCGAGCGCACTGAGAATCGGCGTCAACTGTTCGATGCTTGCCTTGCTCAGATCGGAGAGTTCTTCCCGGCTCAGACCGTAGCGCGATCCCCACAACGTCCGCATGATGTTCTGGATGTGGCGCGGCCCGAACTCCCCCTCGATCCGTTCCAGCACCCGCTGGAAGAGTCCGCTCAGATCTTCGGCCTCCAGATAGTAATCGATCTTCGACTCGCTCTCCTCCCGTCTGTTCAGCGCCCGCAGCTCTTCAAGACTTGTGCGGAGGTAGAGAGGGTTGGCGCTGCTCCGGTTCCCGGCAACGCGGCGAATCTGGGCGGTATTGAACCGTTGGCTGAAATCTCCCAGAAATCGGCGGGCCACCTCGCGACGCTCCGATTCGGTCAGCGGTTCCACTTCCACTTCCGGCCATCTCCGCTTCCGCATCTGCGTCAGGTAGGGGCCGTCGAGCGTGGAGATAATCAGGCGGACGTGGGGAGGAAAATCTTCCGGCAGCCAGTCGAGCGGGAAGAGATGGTCGGAACTTCCCTCAAGCTGGTTCAGTCCGTCGATGACCAGAACGAGTTCCCGGTCTCTGGTGTAGGCCAGCCATTCGGGGAACTGGCGGACGATCTGATCGGGATCGGCCGGGAGCTGTTCGGCCAGTTCGGCCAGTTCCCTGATCTCTCCCATGATCCGGCGGAGCAGACCCGGCTGGTCGGTGCTGGCAGGGGTGGCCCCGACGTAGTGCGTGATGATGATGCTCCCGGGATGTTCCCCCTGATAGCGGTTGCTCCAGTGGGCCAGCAGCGCACTCTTGCCCGACCCCGACTCTCCGGTAATCACCAGCGGCAGGATACGCCGTGTCCCTTCGGCGACTCCGGACCCCTCTCCTTCCCGCCACTCCCCGTCTTCAGCGTAGCGGTCAAGTCGGCTCAGGATCTTCGGATTCTCCACATAGGCGCGCCGGCGCGTCGAGGCAAATGCCTCATGCCCGTGGCGCTCGCTCTCGATTGAAGAGAGAGCCGCCCTGGAAGCGGCGGTTATATCGATAAAGTCGGACATGCGTTGACGAGAGTCGCAATGATCCAGCCGGCGGATTTTCCTTTTGCAGTTTACAGATATAGGGAAAAGGACGGCATCGGACAACAACAATCGTTGTCTCTTTACAAAGATTGTCGGGTAAGACCGTGCAGACAAACGGAAGTTACCGTAATTCGGCAAGCTCCGGCAGAAATCCGGGAAGGATATCTTCTGCGGGGACGATTCGGTCGAAGCCCTCTTCCCGTCATCCCCTTTCCTGTCGATGCGAACGTCCTCCTTTTCCTATCCAGAATGAAGCGGCTTCATTCCTGAAGCCGCTTCAGGTCCTACAGTCTTCTCGCAACAACAATTGTCCGCTGTGCCGTAGTGATGCCGGTCCCTTCCTCGCCGTAGGATTCGATCCGAACGACGTAGATGCCGATCGGCAGCGGACGTCCGTCGTCGTCGGTTCCGTCCCAGATGAAGCTCCCCTCAGCCGCCGACGGTTCGTTGTTGATCGGACGGGCCGCACGGCGACCCTGCCGGTCGTAGAATGTGATGACGATCCGGGAAGCCGGAGCCGGAAGGCGATAGGTGATCCGGGTGAAGTCCTCGAACCCGTCTCCGTCCGGGGAGATCGTTTCCGGCAAGACCGATAACAGGGCGTCTTCAGTCGATACGGGAACCGAACGGGAGTTCGGGGCCCCGGGCGTCCCCCCTGCCGGAGCGACGCAGCTTGACCAGTTGCGGGGATCGTTGCTTCCCCCTTCCATATCGATCCGCTCCAGAGAAATTCCCTTCGTGTCGCCGATCCGGTTCCAGTGCCGGTCATTGTCATATCCGATGCTGTCGACTGTCCGACCGTCCGGATTCCGCAGCACGACCTCATCGCCGTTCAGGTTCAGACCGAGATCCTTGCCGAGAATGATCACGTTGGAGGAATCGAGCAGATCGGGATAGTGCTGATGGATCAGACTGTCGCTTGCAATCAGGCCGTAGCCTCCCGGCCGGATCGAAGGGGCACCTTCGGGAATCAGTCGTTGCTGTCCCGAGCTTTCGGTGATGCTCCATCCGGCCAGCGGGACCGGACGGGAACCGGCATTATAGACTTCAACATATTCGGCACCACTCTCCCCGCCGACCGGAAGGGGGTCGTACATGATTTCGGTAATGACGAGTCCGCTGTCGGGCGGACTGCGTCGGAGCGTCAGGAGAAGATGATTGTCCCTTTCCCGTTCATCCTGCGGGAACTCGATGCGGAGCAGGGCAATCTCTCCTTCATCGGTCAGGGGGTGGGGCCAGACGACTTCAAGGAGATGTTGTCCTCCTGCGGAAAGGGGAGGGAGAGCCGACCGGGAAAGCTCCTCTTCGGGTTCGCCCAGACCGTTTGTGTCGGCATCGTGGAAGAGAAGAAGCGATGCTCCTTCGGCCCGTTCCGTGCCGCTGTTGTACAGGCGGAACGCAAGGGACGAACCGACCGGATCGAACCGGAGGGAATCGATACCGAGATTGTTTGCCGGAGGGAAGATGGAGTTCGTCCGACCGGGCGTTGCGCCGGTGGAATCTTCCGAGTTGCGCCACGACGCCGAGTCGTTTGTCCGGTCGGCAAAGTGCCGCCGTTCCAGCGATCTCCCTTCCCCTCCTCCCCACGAACCGAAGTAGTGAAGCGAGTCGACGGTCTCTCCCGCTCCGTTCTTCAGCACGATCTCTTCCTCTGCGTTGTTGAACGTCGGCAGCGCCATGCCGATGATCCGAACCGAATCGGCAACCCGCCGGATTGAACGGAACGCCGCAGAGTCCGATGTTATCAGGAGATATTCTCCCGGTTTCAGAATGCCGGAGGGAATCGATCTGCTCGTCCCGGCGTCGCTGATCTTCCATCCTGCAAGGTCAACCGGCAGCCTGTCGGCGTTGTATAACTCCACCCTCTATAACGCATCTGCAAATGCGGCCAAATCATGAACAAAAACGCCGTTTTTTGACCGATGACAAGATATGGGTACAACAGTAGTACAACAATCGGCAGGCTTATATGGCCTTATATGATTCACTTTGGTACGATAGGAACCGTCAAAATACACGTTGTACCCACCCATCCACTGAGCCATATCACCAACATAACTGTCCTGAGAAGCGCGCAAAGATAAGCATACCAGTGTTTCCTTGCCTTCCAGCCTGGAAGATGGATATTGTTCTCTATCCTCTCTTCCCCTTTTACTTGTTGCCTGACCCACTGCGAAGCATAGCGAAGGCTGACCGATGCCGCCAGCCCGTCAACCCCCGGCCCGCACCAGTCGCTCTGCGACCCGTGTTGGGGGTTGACCGTCTGGCTCACCGCATCGGTCATGTCCACCTTCGCCTCCGCAGTGGAGGTCATTCAACAAAAGGAGAAATGACCATGACAGATAACCCTACCCTCACCAAAGCCGACCTGGCGCAATTCACTGGTACAGATATTCGGTATAGCTATCGCTACGACCCATCCATGCACTATACCGAGGGGGTCAAATACGTGGCAGACATGGCATCTGCACACTGGATAATTGCCGAAATATCGTTAGGGCAAATTTTTTCGTTTGTTCAACCAGTGAAGTTCCAACATTGGACGCTGACTGTTGACTCTGACCGTAATACAAATTTGATCTGCACAGATCAAAATGGTGTAGTTGTGACAATGGCAAGGCCCGCAGAAACAAACTTCCCGTTGGATGAAATATCATTCTTCTTCACCAACAATGTATTGTGTCTGCCGAGCGAGTATCGTCACATATCCAAGTTCTGGCCAGCCACCCCTACCTAACGAGAATTGATCGCATCCCCCTGCTCCGGATATACCGGAGCAGGGATTTTTTTTTGATCTCTGAACGGGTAGTGGGATGAACTGAGGGGCATCAAGTGCTTCCGGCAACTTGCGTCAATTCATGTAAACAATGGCAGACTTGAATCTGCTTGACCAACTACCGTTTTGTAGACCAAAACGCCCGGAGCTTTCCGGGCGTTTCTATGGATATGCATGTCCTGTGGCTTGCTACAACAACGACGCCTCGATTACCAGAACCGAACTGCCGTTCGGCATATAGACGGCATCACACGTCGGCTGGCCGGAACCGCCGGAGGTGAGGGTGCCGCCGGTGCCGGGAGGGAGCGCGACGTAGCCCGTGCCGCTTGACGTGACGTTGATCGGCAGTTGCCCGGAATCCCCGCCGGTGGCAATCGGGATGTCGCCGCCGTAAAGCGACAGCGGGCCGTGGTAGACTTCTTCAAGGCAACTTCCGTCGCACGAGCCTTCGAATATCCGGTAGACCCAGTGTTCGCTCGGCATTCCGGCGTTCATCCTGTAGGCCAGAATGCGGTAGT
This sequence comes from uncultured Ignavibacteria bacterium, assembly GCA_965650895.1. Classification (GTDB taxonomy): domain Bacteria; phylum Bacteroidota; class Ignavibacteria; order OLB7; family OLB7; genus JAGWAZ01. The sequence goes on from CBFGQN010000130.1 coordinate 6,253, forward strand.
AGAGGCATTCTCCGTCCCGCTCGATCTGCCCTTCGGCAAACCACTTGTCCGGATCGATTTCAGCGAAAGCCGGTGCCGTGGCGAAGGCCATCAGGCATGACAAGACCAGCACGTATGGTATTCTGCGCATAAGCCACTTGCAGTTGTTAACGTTGAGGAGTTATAGATTACGATTCAATGATCACAGCCGGGACATAGATCATGCCGGAGGAGGGGGCCGGGATGAATCCACGGCAGGTCTCGCCGGTGCCTGCCGTAAAGCTGCCGGAATAGACCGGCGCGTTCAGCAGGAACCAGCTTCCGTCGGGATTGGCCTGCGCCGGCAGGTCCTGCGGCGAGGCGAACGAGCCGGGAAGCCACGGCCCGTCCTCCCAGCATTCCGAGCCGCAGAGCCGGGTCATGAACATGTATTCCTTCCTCCCGTCGCTCCAGTGCCTCTCCAGCCGGATGGTCTCCATGTCCTGACCGTCATTGGTCATGTTCAGGCCGTCGTCAATGCAGTAGTTCAATTGCAGCCACGTGGTTTCCGTGATCGTCGCGCTCATGGCCGAAGGCGCACACAGCAGGAAACAGGCCGCCACAGGGATCAGAAGACGTGTCATGTGTGGATTCTCCTCTTACTTGATGGAAGTGTGCAGGCTGTTGCCGGAGACGGTCTCGGCGATCGACACGTCCGGGGTCCGCATCAGGGAACCCGGAGAGATATTGAAGACGACGCGCAGCACAACCTGCCGTGAACCGGATGCGACCCATGCCGGATCAACCTCCATCGACAAGCGGCAGAAGGCCGTTTCATCACAGTTCTCCCCGGGGGGGACGGAGATCGAGAAGGGATCGGACAGCGAGACGTAGCGCGGATGGATCTGGCCGGAGTTTACGTCATAGAGTTCAAGGTCGAGGATCATCACGCCCTGATCCATCGGTTCCTTTGCCCTTGCACGGGCCTCGACCAGGAACCGGTAGCCCACGTCGAATTCAACCGAGGTCTTCGACTTGTCCAGCGTGAACGGCGTGCTCTGCAAGGACTTCAGCAGTCCGTCGTGCGCCTCGTGCATCATGCCGTCGAAGAGGAGGGATGCGGCACTGCCGTCGGAGGAGAGGAGGGAACCGTTTCCCCACGCAAAGGAGAATGCGGCATAGGTGCCGAGGTATTCATCGAAGTAGCCGGGGGAGGTGAGGATCACGGCGTTGCCTGTGCTTTGTCCTCTCGCAATACCGATGCCGGACAGCAGGAGAACGGGAAAGGAAGAAAGAAGCGTGTGCAGTCTCATAGGAACCTCCCCGGCAAGGAGAGGTCGGGAACTGAAGCGCGACCAGCCATAGCGAATCTCCAGATAGTTTGTACCGTCTATGAAGACAGGGCGTTCATCGCATCCCGGCGGACGCGGTGAACCTGTTGCCTCGATGATCGAGACCCTGCCGGTTATTGTTCCATGCTTTCGGACGTTCGGAACGCTGTTGCCCCCGCGTTCCTTTGTCCTTCATTCGACAATGCAGGCAGGTGGGGAGCTGCCGTCTTCATAGATGGTCCAACATACAAACATTCCCGGAGAATGGCATGGCGATCCGGGAGCTGCGTGCCGGTGCCGGGATAGACCGGCCGGGAATTCCTGACGGGAGAAATTCCCGGCATTGTACGGTCATACCTCTACATCTGGCGATGTCATTCGGCCCTCAATAGTGTAGAGGCTGGACTGGCAGGAGTTTACCGCTCTCCCGCTGGATCGGCAATAGAACCATGGGATAGTTGTTGACCGGATATGTCCGTTTTGTCCCAGAACTGTGTCCGGAATCGGAATTGGATGGCACAGTGGCCGGGATGCAAATGCACGCCACCTTCCGAAAAGTGACGTGCTGTCAAAGGGGATGCGTTCGTGCGTTTGTCTTTCCGTTCCCTCTTCTCCCTGTTGCCTGTCCCGCTGCGGAGCATGGCGAAGGCTGACCGATGCCGCCAGCCCCTCAACCCCCGGCCCGCGCCGGTCGCTATGCGACCCGTGTTGGGGGTTGACCGTCTGGCATACCGCATCGGCCATTTCCCCTTCGCCTCCGCAGTGGAGGTCATTCAACAAAAAGGAGAAATGACATGACCGACAAACACCCCCTCACCAAATCCAACCTGGCTCAATTCACTGGAACGACCAAGTATTTCCGTCATCCGATTGCCAGAACCATCCTTATCACGGAAGGTGTCAAGTATGTGGCGGATACCGGCGCAGCCTACTGGCTGGTGGATGAGATAGTCTTTGCACAGGCCATCAAATATGTTGCG
>CBFGQN010000131.1:0-8513 GCA_965650895.1 uncultured Ignavibacteria bacterium
CGGTTGCTCGACGAAACGGTGGAACCGGGCGAGCACCGGATCGACTGGGAGCCCGGGGCGTCGCTGCCGGCGGGCGTTTACGTGGTCCGCATGGAGGTGGAAGGACAGGTACTCGCTCGGAAGATCATCCGGGAATAACAGAAAGGAAAGGACACAAAAGAGGAACTCCCTTCTTACGTCGACGGCGCTCCGTTATATCGTTCAACGAATTCCCGGACAATCGGATCGTCCGACAGCCGAAGATCGTCCGGCGGTCCGTCGAACCGGATCAGTCCTCCGTCGAGCATGATGACACGGTCGGCGACATTCCAGACGCTGAAGATGTCGTGCGTGATGACCACCGACGTCACATCAAGCTTCTCGGCAAGGTCGCAGACGAGTCGGTCGATCTGTTCGGATGTGACCGGATCAAGTCCGGTTGTCGGTTCATCATAGAACACATATTTGGGATCCCCGACAAGGGCCCTGGCAACGCCGACCCGCTTGCGCATCCCTCCGGAAAGCTCGGCCGGTTTCTTCTCGGCGATCAATTTCCAGGCCAGGGCATACTGATCGGGGACGACGATATCGGCGCTGGGAAGGAGCCCCACATCGATCAGGCGTTTCTGTGCCTCCTTCTCCAGATACTCCCGATTCCGTTCGCCATGTTCGTACAGACCGAGCGTCAGATTTTCCAGGACCGTCATTGAATCGAAAAGAGCCGCTCCCTGAAAGACGTAGCCGATCTCCTTGCGCATTTCATAGAGTTCGCGGTCGTTCATCCGGTCAATCCGCTTCCCCTCGATCTCCACCCACCCTTCGTCCGGCTGCAAGAGGCCGACGATCAGTTTCAGCAGAACGCTCTTGCCGGTTCCGGACTTGCCGATCACCGCCAGCGTCTCCCCCGGATGAATATCGAAGGAGACTCCCTTCAGAACTTTTTTCGCCCCGAAGCTTTTATAAAGATTATGCACACGAATCATGGGGCAAAGGTACGGTGGGGAGAAGGGAAAGAAAAACGGCGGGAAAGAAGTTTCTCCCTCGCCGTCTCGCCTGATGAAGAGCGATGATGAATCTTACTTGAGTTCCGGCCTGCGCCCGGCAATCGCGTCGACCGAGACGGGGCACTCGGTGAACTGGACGATCAGGCGGACGAGAAGATCATCCAGAAACTCGACCTGATAGCTGCCGATGGTCGGCTGGAGATGGGATTCGCCGATGCCGCTGTGATCGGTCAGGAAGACATAGGTGCCGCCGGTGTGAATTCCCATGAACCGGAGCAGGAACTCGGTCTCCTTGTCGATTCCGCTGGCGGCGACCGGGATGATCCGGATACCTTTGGCGGCCGCCTTCATCGTCAGATCGCGCATTCTCTCCAGCCGGTCGTCAGTGTAGTGGGGCGGGGCGTCCAGCAGAAGGAAGAGGAAGCGGGATTGCGCTTCGGCACTCCACTCATGCTTCTCGACCGCATCGGCCAGAGCCTCCTCCACCGCCTCCGGCGTGTCTCCTCCCCCACCGGCATTCTGTCGTCTGATAAACGTCAGGATGTCTTCAATCTTCTCGGTGAATTCAGTCGACCGCACAACGTAGGCATCCCCCTGATCCCGATAAACTCCCGCACTCAGTCGCAGCACAAACTCCTTCTCTCCGAGCTTCTCCTTTACTCTGTTGATCACGCTCTCCAGCTCCGCCTTGACGTAGTTCAGTTCATCCCCCATCGATCCGGTGGCATCGATCATGAACATCACGTCGATGGTCTTCAACGTCGGCACATCTCCGGCGATACGGGCGATCAGGGGACTCTCTCCCGGCGACTGTTCGCGGCTCGGATCGACACTCCCGAGGCGGGTTTCCTTTCCCCCCGAGGTGACGACGATATCGTAAGGGGCGTTCTTCTCGTTGTCGTTCAGACCGGTAAAGAGTTCTGCGCGACCGAAATTGTCGGAGCGAGCGGTCCAGATAAGCCTGCCGTCGCGACCGTGGAGTTTGACGACGGCATCGGGAACCGGCTCGCGACCGTTATCGACGCGGATGCTGATCCGCACTCCTTTGCCGAATCCCCAGTAATCCTTCATGCGCGACCAGTCGTTCGAGTTGACCACGCCGTTCCAGAAATCCCACTCCACCAGATCGCTCCACTCCCCGGCGGTCAACTGTCCCGGCTCTTCAATGACCTGCGGCTCTTCCTCCTCGGAATCGTCCGCATCCTCACGAACGATATCCTCCCCCGATACTCCCTTGTAGTCAAACTCTGCAGACTCTCCCCCCTCGACCGCATCGGAAGTCGGTGCAATGGAGAAGGCAATCTCGGGCGCACGGGATTTATCCGCCGCAACATCTCCATCGGAAACGGTCTCGCTGAGGATTTCATCGGTGGTAACGGCCCCGGTAGCGATGTCTTCGGCCAGAATGGTTCGGCTGTGAACCGCATCGGCAGACAGGTCATGTGAGACGATTTCCACAGTTTTGCCGGCACTTGCCGAGCGGACAGCCGCACCGGCCGGGACGGATGGCGGAGCCGGGGCATCGCTCGCAACAACTCCGTCAACCCGGATCGACGTCTCGGTACTTCTCCCACCGCGGACTCCAAGTCCCTTCCCTGCCGTCGTCACGCTCCCCTCTCTGGTCACCGCCACTTCCCGTTTCACATATCCTCCGCGACCTCCCCCACCCCCGGCATCCAGAGGGGCATCCCCGCCGTCGACGGATTCATAGACATAGTAGGTCTCGTTATCATTTGCACAGGCCGTAAAGAAGAAGGCTCCGACAAGAAGCGTGAGCAGCGATTGAAGAATGGAATGAAGTTTCATGGTATCACCCTGGCGTCTTGAACTGTTTTTGATCCTTGTGATTATTGTCCGACGGGCTCGAACCGTTCGACACGGGGAGATGACGTGAAGAAGAAACGGTGTGACAGGGAGCAAGGAAAAGAAATTGCAGGATGGTATCTTTTCGGAGGATCTACCGGGATGGAACAGGGGGAAGCAAGAGGAAGAGAGTTTCGGACTCGCTCCGTATCCGGATTCAACGTTCCGACATATTCAATTCCAGCACAGGACTGCACGTATCAGAACACCATGATCGATTTATCAGGGAATCGCCGTCGACTTCAATTTCTTCTTCTTCTCATTGTTTTTTCCGGTTGCTCCTCATCGAAGGAGATCGAGGATCTCTCGACGGGAGCCGACGGCAGACCGGCCGGGACTGCGGAATCATCCGCTGCGAAGCCCCCGTTCGACAAGTTCGGTTCGGTTATTCGGGGAGCGTACACATCCGATACCGGAGTTTTCACGCTCCACTTCCAGAACGACAAGGTCTACTATGAGATCCCCGATTCCCTTCTGGGAAGGGAAATGCTTCTGATCGTCCGGATCGTTGCCGCCCCGGAGGATTTCAGTTCCTACATCGGCAGCGGCAGTTCGGTCAATGAGATGATGGTCCGCTGGGAACTGGAACGGAAGAAAATTCTTCTGCGGGCCGCCGCCGTCACCAGCACGGCCACCGATTCGCTGCCGGTGGCGATCTCGGTCCGCAAGAACAATTTCGAGCCGGTGATCGCCGCCTTCGATGTTCTGGCCGAAGGATCGTCGCCGAACTCCTACCTGATCGACGTCTCCTCCTTTCTGCTTGAGGATATGGCGTCGACCACGCCCCTTTCCGCCGGTGCCCGAAAGGAGTTCGAGGTCAGACGGCTTGAGAAGGATCGCAGCTGGATCGACACGGTCAGGAGCTTTCCGCTGAACGTCGAGGCCCGCTACATTCTCACCTTTTCGGCGAACGCTCCCCCCGGCAACCGGGATGCCGGGGCGATGACCTTTGCGATGAGTCAGTCGTTGGTCCTGCTGCCTGCCGAACCGATGCGACCCCGTTTTCATGATGTCCGGGTCGGATGGTTTACGCTGCGGAAAATCGACTTCGGGACCGATGAACAGAAGGCGGCGACGCGGAGACTGATTCGCCGGTGGAGACTGGAGCCGAGCGATCCGGAGGCCTATGCGCGGGGAGAACTTGTCGAGCCGGTGAAGCCGATCGTCTACTATATCGATCCGGCAACGCCGGAGAAATGGCGCCCCTGGTTCAAGAAAGGGATCGAGGACTGGCAGGAGGCGTTCGAGGAAGCGGGGTTCAGGAATGCGATCATCGCAAAAGATCCTCCGTCGCCGGAAGAGGATCCCGACTTCAGTCCGGAAGATGCCCGCTACTCGGTGGTCCGCTGGATCGCCAACACGACGCGGAACGCAATGGGACCGAGCGTTGTGGATCCGCGGACCGGAGAGATCATCGAGAGTGACGTTCTCTTCTATCACAACCATATCAGAACATACCGCAACCTCTACATTATCGAGTGTGGTGCGGTCGATCCGGATGCCCGCTCGCTGAAGATTCCGGACGAGACGCTCGGGGAGATGCTCCGGGCGGTGATCGCTCACGAAGTGGGGCACGCCCTGGGGCTCCCCCACAACATGGCCGCAAGCTACGCCTACCCGGTTGATTCGCTCCGCTCTCCCGGGTTCACGCAACGGATGGGAATCGCCTCATCGATCATGGACTACGCCCGGCTGAACTATGTGGCCCAGCCCGGAGACGGCGACGTCCGGCTGATCCGGAAGATGGGTCCGTACGACAGATATGCGATCAACTGGGGATACCGGATCATCCCGGAAGCGGCGACGCCGGAGGATGAATCGGCAACGCTCGACCGGTGGATTCGGGAGAAAGGGAATGATCCGGTCTACCGCTTCGGCTATCAACAGCGATTCCCGCCGGTCGATCCCCGAAGCCAGACCGAGGATGTGGGGAACGACGCGATGACCGCAAGCCGTCTCGGCATCGAGAACCTGAAGCGGGTGGTGCCGAACCTGGTGGAGTGGACCGCTGAGGAATACAATGATTACGACGATCTGGAGGAACTCTACACCGAGTTGACCTACCACTGGCGTGAACTTCTGGCCCATCCGACGGCGAACATCGGCGGCGTCTACATCACCCCGGCAAAGCCGAATGAGGGATCGGAAATCTACAGCCCGGTACCGGGTGAAACTCAACGTCGCGCCATGGGTTTTATCCGGGAGTTTGCCCTGTCGACCCCCGACTGGCTGGTGAACGGCGAGGTCCTCCGACGGATCGAGCACTCCGGAGCAATCGACCGGATTCGCCGCATCCAGGGATTTATTCTGAATATGTTGCTGGATGAGGAACGGATGGCCCGGATGATCGAGACCGAGGCGTTGAGCGACGGCAACACGTTCACGCTCCTTGAGTTCCTCGACGAGCTTCGGAGCATCGTCTGGTCGGAACTGAAATCGGGGGAGGAAATCGATGTCTACAGACGGAACCTGCAACGGGCCTACATCGAACGGATGGAGTGGCTGATGACGGGCGAACCGGAAGGATCGCAGGAAACGCAGGTAAAGATCAGCCAGTCCGACATTCGCGCCGCCGTTCGGGGCGAACTCGAAACGCTGAAGAAAGAACTTCGGGGAGCAACGGGAAAATCGGGAGACCGGCTGACCCGACTCCATCTGCAGGACGCACTCGAACGGATCGAACGGATACTGGACCCGAACCAAAGACAATGAACCGTCGACAGACAGGACTATATCTTTTTCCGATCCTGATCGCCGCCCTCTTTCCGGCCTGCGGCGGAGAGAACGGCACGGTACGTCAGGAAGACCGGGCGCTGGGTCAGTACGAGCGGGCGATGTTCGATGCGGTCAACCGGTATCGCGACTCCGTCGGTCTCCGCCGGATGAAGTGGGACGAAGAGATTGCCGGCATTGCCCGGAGCCACAGCCGGAACATGGCCGAGGGAGATTACTCCCTGGGACATACCGGAGCGCACGAGCGGACGATTCTGGTGGCAGAGTCGATTCCGTGGCAGAGCATCTCCGAGAACGTCGCCTACAGCACCGAGCGGACCGACATCATCGGATTTCTGCTCGGTCGCTGGCTGGAGAGTGCCGGGCATCGAACCAACATCCGGGGAGACTACGACCTGACCGGCATCGGCACAGCCGAAAGTGAGGACGGAAAGATCTTCTTCACGCAGATTTTCGTCCTGAGGGAATGATGCATCTTTTTTATGTTTATCTGCGGGGCAACACAACGGGTCAAACATTCGTCTGTCAGCCGACACGCAAACACTCCACAAACAGCACGAGGGCATCATGAAACGCAGAATTATCCGGGACTCCTACAAGACCGGAACCATTACCCGGGAGCAGGCGGCAAGAGCCGTCAGAGCGGCAATGGAAGAGTTACGAAAAAGACCGAATAGCAAGGAGATCAAGGAACCTGAATCAGCACAATCACCTGCTCTGAGAAGCACCCACAAGAGATAATAGTTTAATGGAACGCCCCTACCGTCACTCCGTCTTCATCAACTGCCCGTTTGATGAAGACTACGTCGAGTTATTCGATACAGCCGTGTTCGCTGTTCATGATTGTGGTTTCATAGCCCGTTCCGCTCTGGAAATCGATGACGGAGCCCAGGTACGTATAGAAAAGATCATAGCTGTTATCAGACAGTGCAGATACGGTATTCATGACATCTCGCGAACGGAACTCGACATTACTACAGAACTCCCCCGCTTTAACATGCCTCTGGAATTGGGTTTATTTCTCGGTGCGAAGGCATATGGGGACAAGGGCGGCAGAAAGAGAAGACTTGCTTGATCATGGATAGAGCCCCCTATCGATACCAGATCTTCTGTTCCGATATCGCCGGTCAGGATATTCGCTATCATCGGAAAGAAAGCAGTCGCCTGATCAAAATCATCCGTGACTGGCTGCAAAGTTCCGTACATGACGAAGGGATTATTCTACCAAGCGGCTCCAGAATACTTCACCGCTATGAGAACTTTCGTCAGGCTTTGCCGATTGCCTGTGAGAAGGCCCGGCTTGATATTACCGAACTGACCTACAACGACTACACCACACTCGTCGTCCAGTGGCTGAAGGTCAATCCCTGGTAACGCCCCTCTCCACCTTGTATATTTCCGCAACCATCGGACCGATCCCTGTCACACTCCCTCCGGCAACTCGTCCTGATCCCGCCCTTTGTGCAGGGAACGGGGCCGGAGGCCGGAACGTTGAAAACGGGAGATCAAACCGAAAACAAGTTCCCGGTTCCATCGGCCGCCGAATCGAAATGATTGCAGATATTTGGACGGAAGCAACTACAGGAGAGGATATATATGAAACCCGCATCTTTCACACACTGGATTCTCATTCTCTGTTCGGGATTTTTCGCCATGGCGTTCGATCAGGATAACGACGACGATTTCTACTTCTATCTCAACACCTATCGAACCTTCTCCCCGGGCGATGAGGTGAGAATCAATCTCAACGGCCGGTTCGAGAGGAAGACCACGGTCGACTTCGCCTCCTACCGTATCACCGACCCGGTCGACTTCTTCAAGGCGGAGGAGAACCCGCACTCCCCCGGCGTGAAGTACGACGACGAGGGAAACGTGACCAACACGATCGATCTGAAGAACACGAAGCGCTACAGGAAACTGGAAGACTGGAAAACGACCCTTCGCGGAAAGCGGGGCTGGGTGAACGAGGAGATCACCGTTCCGGTGCAGAAGAAAGGGGTCTACCTGGTGGTGGCACGGGCGCGGGAGAAGGTGGCGACGACGATCGTGATCGTGACCGAAAACGGACTGATCCTGAAACGCTCCGATGACAAAGTCCTCGGCTATGCGGTCAGCAGGAACAATGGGAAGAAAGCACCCGATGCACGGATCGTCTTCCGCAACGGCTCGGTCAAAAAAGAGATGCGAACCGACGCCGACGGCGTGGCGATGATCCCGATGAGCCAGATGGAAGAGCCGGCCGGAAAGGAATCGGAAGATTCCGACATGATGTGGTATCGCGGAAGCAACTTCGTGGTCTTCGGCGAGGCCGACGGCAATTTCTTCATCTCCGATTCCTACTACTACCGCCACTGGTACGGCAGCCCGGACGGCATGCACAAGACCTATCTGCAGACCGACCGCCCCGTCTACCGTCCGAACCAGATCGTCTACTACCGGGGTATCCTCCGGAGCGTGGATGCCGATGGAACCTACACCCTCCCGAAGGCAACAAAGGTTGCCGTGCAGATCAGCGATGCGCGGGGTGGGGAACTCCTGAAAGACACGCTTGAGATCTCCGACTTCGGCACCTTCCACGGCGAACTGACGCTGGCCGACGAGCCGCCGCTGGGAGACTATCAGATTCAGGTGATGGTCGACGGCTCGGCCGCCGGATACTTCAGCTTTGCGGTGGAAGAATACAAGAAGCCGGAATACGAAGTGACGGTGACGACGCCGAAGACGACCTACACGAGCGGGGACAGAGTGACCGCCACGGTACAGGCCGACTACTATTTCGGCTCGCCGGTCTCCGAGGGGACGGTGGAATACCGTGTCCTCCGCTCGCACTACTGGCGTCCCTGGTGGGTCGGTTCGCAGTGGGCCTACCTCTACCGGGGAATGCCGACCTACAACCCCTACGGTTCGGAGTTTGTGGAGAACGGCACAGGAACG